>NZ_JIAK01000006.1 GCF_000620765.1 Desulfovermiculus halophilus DSM 18834 | reverse complement strand
CATCATTGGACCGGTATAAGATTGAAAACCAGTTCAGAGTCAGCAAGGATCCTTTTCAGGTCCGGGTCAATCCCATATTTCACTGGACTGACGGCAAAATCCGTTGTCACCTCTTGACCTGCATGATCGCCTTAACCGCTTTACGCCTGTTGGAGCTCAAATTCGATAACAAGTACACCTCCAAGGTGATTATGGAAGAGATGCACGACTTCGACTGTGTGCTCACCTGGCACCAAGGAGCCAAAACACCGGAGCTCGGTTTGGAGACCCCGAATGAGTTTCAGACCGAGATCCTAAAGGGCATGGGCTATGTAATCCAAGACGCATGGGTTCTACAGGCGCAATAGTAATTTTGTAATCTATTTCAGGGTGTAAGGTGGTGCGCGCTAATTCATTCCTGAAAGTCGAGTCCGAGACCGATAAAACGAGAAAAAAATATATACCAAACGACTTCAAAGGTAGACCGTTTTTCTGATGCTATCTTCATTTCATAACATATTCTTTGCTGAAAATATTCCTTTAGTATTTTATATTGCTTTTTATAAGTTATATACAATTGTTCACATACAGCAAGAACATGACACAAAATCTTTTGTGACTCTCTCTTCGCAAAAAACAATAACTCTACCATCTTTTTAATTTCCTGAAGCTTTTTATTTGATGAGCCAGAAAAATATACTTTCAAATGCTTATCGTTATCAAATAACTCAGATATGAATTTTTCTAATATACTTGTTCCTGGATGTCTTCTGTGTATTTCTAATGCAACAAGAAGAGTATGCTCAAAAAGCTTGAAACTTATTTTTTTCTTATCTCTTATGCTGTAAGGAAAATATTCTCTATCATGTTTTCTGTATACTTCATCAGGTAATTTTAGTATCGATGTTTTCTTCTCATTTATAACTAAATTATATTCTTGTAATACATCAGCAATTTCTTGCAAGATCTTTTGACCATCTTCTTCTGATGAACAAAGAAAGCGGTAGTCATCCTTAAATCGTGCAGCTTGAAAATCGACCTTTTTATCTATCCTTCTTGATACATTAACATCTACCCCTGATAACACAATTTCCGCAATGAAATCAGTCAAAGCAGGACCCACGGGTATGCCATTTGTTCTACCATCATTAGAATATTGAAGAAGCCGATCAACCTTATTACCCAACAGGTTAAAACATTTATCAACTAAAGATCCTTCTCTTCCGTGTAAAGACCATGGTATGGTGTGGGTATAGATTGATGAATAAAAATTAGAGATGTCTGTTCTGGCTATAAACTGATACTTACCAGCATCAAGAACCATATCATTTTCTGCCATCGACAACCATTCATAAATCATTCGACCAGCACGTATACGACCAACTCGTCCTTTATTTTTCTTTGTCACAGGAATTGGATTGCTGTATGAGTATATTCTTTGTTCATCATGAAATAAATGATCAATAAGTAAATCCCAATTCTCATAAAAATGGAATACTATGTCATGATAATTCCATGGATGGATTATACCAAATTCGCGAGATGTTAAGAGTGTCTTTGGATATGATATCTTTGCAATCTGCCTGCGAGTCAGATCTGAAAGTTCCTTATTATAAGGTTCTTCTAACAACTTAAAATCTGATACCTTAAATGATGGAGGCAATACATAACGCTCAGGAAAATATCCCTCCTTGAGAAACCAATATGCAACTTCAGTGGGCGGGATTTTCTTTAAAAGAGACTTTGTTTCAAGAAAATGCTCTTTTAGATGCTCTCTTAAATGCATTTTTAGCCTTTGCACTTGTTACTTGTCGCTTCTCGAGTTATCGCTATAAACTCCTCTCTCCCCACAAACTCATTCTCCCCCGTCTCTTCCACCACCGGAAACAAAGGATTCCCCGGAGACCAGAGCTCTGTGCTTTCCGGATTCTGGTCAAAGTAGTCTGCATCTGTGGTCACCCGGACCCGATACTTCATGCCGGGGCGAAGGTATGAGAATTCCTTGTTGCCCAGTTTTTCGACTTCCAGGCCTGGCGGCAGGAGATGGGGTTTCTCCAGGATGGCTCCCAGATCGTGCAGGGTGTACGGCGGGTCAGGACGAACCGGCTCTTCCAGATCCTGATCGGTAATGTCGTCCAGATCCAGGCCGCCCTTACCGGCATCCTTGACCTGCTGCTCAATCTCGGAGAGCAGGTTTTCCTTGGCCTGATCCTGGTCGCCCTGTGCCCCTAGGGTCACCTGAGCAATGGCCCCAGGCAGCTTGGCCAGAATGGGCTGCAAACGACCGACAAAAGTCTGAAAGAGTTGGATGCGCTCCCGCAAGGCCAGGTAGATGTCCGTTTCCACTGTGTCTTCATAGTGTAGATTAACGATTTGGATCTGCTCAAATTCCTGTCCCAAGCGGTCTATGCGCCCGATGCGCTGCTCCACCTTCATCGGGTTCCAGGGCATATCGTAATTGACGACAGCCCCGCAGAATTGAAAGTTCAATCCCTCAGCCGCAGCATCGGTACAGAGCATGACCTCAGCCTGCCGGTTGGCAAAAAGCTTCTTGGTCGCGTCCCTGGTGATGTGCTCCCATTGCCCGTCACTGCCCAAAACCTCGCCTCCCCGGCCGGAGAAGCAGATCACTTTGCCGGGCATATCCTTGACAATCTCCTGGCGCAGAAAATCCATACTGTCTGTGTACTGAGTATAGACCATGACCTGAGGGTAGCCCCTATCCCTGAGTTCCTGGATGACCTCTTTGAGGACCTGGACCTTTGTATCCGGGGCCAGTTTTTTGATGTTCGCAAGCAACGTGCGGATATCGGTGCATTCTTCTGAAGCCAGGGCCGCAGTCTCCAATTCTGCCGCTTCCTGGGCGTCCATGACCTCTTCGCTCAGTTCATCGTCCAGGATATCTTCCTGTACCTGCTCCTGGTCCCGCCGGCTGAGATCAAACCGTCTCTCCAGAGCATCAACCCTTTGCTGTAGGGTCCTTTGCAGGGCATAGAAGCTGCTGGCCAGGCGGCGGCGATATATGGTCATCACAAAGCCCATGGCCGTTCGTTTGTCCGGGGAAGTGTTGTTGTAGGTGCTGGATATGTAGTTTTCCATATCTTCATACACCTGACGCTCGGCCCCACTCATGGGCACAAACCGGTCCCTCACCTCTCGCTGGGCGATTCTGGCGCTGAGCTTTCCTTTGCTGGCGTAGGTCCGCAAAAGCTCCCGGGTATGTCTGGAAATCAACCGTTTGATAGGCGAATTGGCCTTCATGACAGTCACGGCCGCTTTACGTTCCGGGGTCTCCAGCTTGCGCAGGGGAATGGTGGCTGTATCCCGCAAGGCCCGCAGAATCTTGCGGGCTTTCATCTTGCTCCCGCCCGGAACATAGGATTGGATCTGCTCTTCGGATACAGGGCCATAGTCTCGCTCCATAGCCCGGAACATGGCTGCCATGCCGGCCATTTCCTTGTCCCCGGGCAGGGGATGGGAAGCGTATTCAAAAAAGCGAAGAAAAGCATCTGCATGCCATTCTCTGGGCAGGCCGAACAGGCTGAGCAGGTCCCAGACCTCAATGGGGCTGACCTGCATGGGAGTGGCAGTCAGCAGGATAAGACCCTGAGTTTGGTCTTTGAGGCGCTGCATAAGCCGCAGGAGCTGGTTGGGGCGATCGTCTGTACCCACTCCTCCGCCCTTGCGCCGGGCATGATGAGCCTCGTCCACTACGATCAGATCCCAGGGCTGTGCCTCGTACAAAAGCTCCTGTGCCCGATCCTGACGGCGCATAAGGTGGCTGGAGGCCAAAACACAGGGTTCTTTATGCCAGTCTTTGCGGGTCACTGGCCGTTGCCAGTCATCGGACATGGCCGGGGAAGGAAACCAGGACAGGGTTCGGCCATCATAAATTGGCCAGTTCAGATTAAACTTTTCCCGCAGCTCAATCTGCCACTGCCGGAGTACGGCCTTGGGGGCCAAAACCAAAATCCGCTTGGCCTGTCCTGCCAGCCAGCCCTGACGCAGAACCATACCGGCCTGGATGGTCTTGCCCAGGCCCACTTCATCGGCAATGAGCAGCTTGGGCGGCCAGATATGGTACATGCGCTGAAAGGCTCTGATCTGGTGCGGCCAAGGGGTTACTGCACTGGTGGCCTCACCCGTCCGCTCTCCACCATCAGGCCAAGCAGGAGCGGATTGGATGTATTGCCAGACAATTCGCCTGGGATCAGCAATGGATTCTGGTTCTGAGGCGGGTTCTTTTTCAGTTTGCCCGTATTCTTGGAAATCATCAGCAGCCACAAGCCGCTGGGGCAGGGCGTCTTCGGCAGGCATGAACTTGAAGAGTTCACCGTGCAGGGCCTGGGGTATGTCGACCACCAAAGCCCGTTTGGACCTATCCGCCCAAAGGCTCTGAAAGCTTTTTTCTTCAGCATCAACATGCCCGCAGGTTCCGGTCCAGGAGGTAAAGACGTGGAAGCTATCCCAATTTTGTCGCCACCCTCGCTCTGTCTCATTGATGCTGCCATTGAATGCCAACCGGTCTCCGGTCTTGTCCTCGATTATGCCTGCTTTTTCATGAAATATGGCTTCGCTGGCCACTGGACGGCGATTTGAGTCACAGGGAACGGCCACCTTCACATCCAAATAGCCTTTAGCCACCATCCAGGCTAACAGCTCCAGGGCGTTAATTGTATCTTTATCCCTGGGCTGCAAGGGCATCCCGGCCATTTTGTTCTCCAGGGCCTGGCGCAGCTCTACTCCTTTGCTGATTGCCTGCAATTCTGCTTCGCCCAAGGTACAGCCCACAATCAGCCGCATACGCCCCTGGTTGCGGATCAGCCCTTCCACTCCCCGGGCAGCGGCAGCCAAGGCCCCGGCAGTGAAATACCCAGTGGTTCGGTCATAGCGAACAGCACACTCCAGGGCCGGGATGTAAAACCGGGTGAGCAGGTCACCATCTTCCACTGTATATTTGATCTTCCATTCGTGGTCAGAAAGCAGAGTCAAACCAAAGCTCCATTAGCAACAAACATCACGCATACATGAGCCGTCCCCTGGGCTCAGGGATAGGTCGGCCAAGCTCCCGGGCTGTTTCTATCCATTCTTCAATGACCACCTGAGCATTAGCCACAGCTTCTTCATAGGATTGCCCATCAGCCATGCACCCTGGAAGCTCCGGAACCTCAACCAAAAAGGCTTCGTCCTCCTGACTCCAGTAGATGATCATTTCGTATTTGTTATCCATTATTGTTCTCCAACTTGAAGGTCATACCTCAAAATAACATATCTTACTTGCCGCACTTGGTAAGATTTTACTTTCGCTCCTTTAGGCTGGAGGTTTAAGATTTCCTCCACGCCCTCCCGGGTAAAAATATGATGATCACCCCGTATTCTTTCATCAAACCCAAGACGCCTCAAGAGGCGGCATAGCTCGGTAAAGGAGATATTGGCATCCCCTTTTTTCAACAGGATGTACTCATAGAGTTTCTGATCTTTGTCCATGAAGATAACGCAAGAGATTATAGTTATGAAGTTACTCCCCCGCCTCCCACAAACTCAACTGCCGTGGCCGATAGACCTTTTCCCCAAAAGCAAGGTGACGCAGCTTTTCCAGGGCCTCAAAGTCCCCGGCTGCCGGCAGAACAGCATCTGCCGGAGCAAAACCGACAAAGGCCTCTGAAGGCGGCAAAACCTCCAGCACGGCAGACATGGACTTAAGGAATGCCGGATCCTGATCCACTCCGGTTTTGGCCAGCATCTCTCTGGCCGCGGCTAGGGTCTTGGTTCTGGCAATATATGCGGCATGGTGCAGGGCATCCAACATGGCCCGGGAGCCGTCAGTTGCTCCCAAGCTTCCTTTGGCCGCCCTGGTTTCGCTATCCCAGATAATGACATCGCTGGTCTTCTTCTCAGCCACAGTGCCGATAATGTCCCGATCCATATCCAGTCCCACCACCCGGGCCAGGCGCAGGGCTTCATCGTAGGGAAAACGGGGAGCCTGAAAGGCGTCCCAGGCCAGGACAAACCACTCAGTCAAAGGATCCAGCTCAGCCTGGCGCTGGATGGTAGTCAGCTGTTCCATACGCCAGTTCTTCACCTCCCGGCGGGCGGCATCCAGGGCATCCTCCGGCGAGGTAGCGTAGGGATCAAAAGGTGCGTCCAAGGCCTTGCCCTTGCCGTTGCTCGTCTTGGCCTTGGGCTGCCCGCGCTGAATGGGCCAGTGCCCGGAAAATTCCTCCAGGGCTGGACCGAAACTGGACAGATACAGATCCACACCTTTGATCCCGGCGGCCTGAAAATCCTGAATCCGGCTGCGCACCGCAGATCTGACCCTGGGTTCCAGGTCCTCCCAGAACAGGACCTCGTCATCGTCTGAGCGCTCCGGCCTGGGCCGACAGACCAGAAATATGGTCGAGTTGGCCGCGGACTTGTCCTTGATGTGCATGGATCCCTCGGCCTCGGTATTGATGGGCCAGCTGGCGGTGATAATGAACCCGGCCTCCATCAGCCCCTTGGTCAAAGCGTCCCAGGCCCCGGTGGCCTTGTGGGTGAACATCAGGGTCATGATCCCATCAAATTTGAGCACCCTGCGGCATTCGGCAAAAATGGCGGCCATTCTTTCCCGGTAGTCCTCATTCGCCAAAGCCCCGGCTCCCTTTTCTCCCTTGAACTTGGCCGGATTGGCCACAGCCTCGTTTTCTTTGTCTGTGAGCGGGCGGCGGAAATACTCTGGATAGATATGCCCGGCTGTACGCTTGAGCCAGACGTAGAAGAAGTCCGAGAGCTCGGCGTACATGACGTTGTTGTAGTACGGCGGGTCCATGACCACCACATCCACGGACTGATCGTCCAAATGATCCAGGGAGTCGGCGGAATTGCAGGTCACAGTGATCGAAGGAGGGGTATAGTTTTCTGTTGTGGGGAGTTGGACCTGCTGCTGCCCTTTTCGAGTCTTTTTGGCCTGAACATCCGGTCGGGCCAGGTCAATGAGTTCTGCTAAGGATTTCGCTGTAGCTTCTAAAACCCAATCATAGCCAATACCTGTAATAAGAGGAGCCATTTCAGCAAACGACCATTTTAATGGAAAGCCGTGGACATGAAATGTGTGGGCCATTCTAAGTTTTGATAGCTCCCAAGTGCATTGCTTTGAATTCCAGTCAATGCACTTATCGATGGCTAGCGCCAAATATCCAAAAGCCGCCTTTGTGGCCTCGGAGAATCCAGGCTTTTCCTTTTCTTGTTCATAAAGCTCGCGGAAGACTTCCACGCTGGTGCCGTGACACAAAAGCTGGCGGGGAGAGAACAGGTCGCGCCACAGAGGCATACCGTATTGAATGGGCCTGGTATCGTTCCCGTCCTCCGGAAACCTTTCATTTGGCACAACATCCAGCGCCTCCCACTCCGGCAGCTTTTCATCCAAGGCCTGCTGGACCTTGTCCTGCACTTCATCTTCCGACCTGGGTGCCCGGTATCCACGAACCCATTTTTCCCGCTCCCGGCCGGTCTTGGTTTTGGATACAACCCGCTCCTTGTAGACCACAGCAAAGAGCTGCTCTCCCATGTCTCCGGCCTGAGCCTGGGCCTTGACCTCGTCGCCGTCGATGACCCGGCCACAGTCAGGAAACGGGCAGGTCGCCCGGCCCTTGGCCACTGTGCCTTCAGACTGATCCTTGGCCTTGTCCACGATCTCAAAGCGGCAAAATCGGTCTGGACTATTCGGTCCGCCATTAATCTGGGGCGAGAGTCGCACACCAGTCCCGTCTGGGGCCAGCCTCCAGTTGGGAGACAAGGGGATGAGACCGTCGCAGTAGGGGCAGGTGATGGTTCTGGCCCAAAGGTAGCCATCAGGACGGCAATTTTCTTGCGGTTCAGGTGAAAAATATTCTTGCAGTCTGCTACGTACCTCTGAAACAAATACTTGACCAATACACTCAAACTCTTTGAGGATTTTCAAACCATCCAATAAGGGCCATTCCAGGGTTGCTTTTTCAACGATCGCAGCTATTGGATTAAGATCATTCGCTTCAGTAGATAAACCCAAACGGATACTTTCAAAGGGGATACTTCCCCCACCAGCAGTTGGATCAAGTATTAAGGGATTTTTGATACCAATTCTCGATGCTTCATAACTCATCCATTCCTTTTCTTGTGCAGATGGTGAGTAGGTAAACGCCCGAGGATATCCATATGCATCAGCACCTAATCTTTTACCCTCTCTATTGGCCTTGGCTATATTGATCTTCGCCTGTATCGGATCCCCATGAATCCCCAAGGCATGCACAAACTTCTCTTTATCGGCATCTTCAGGCAGCACAGAGGCCAGAATTGCCGCCCGGGAGGCAACTAAAGGCCGCCTGGCCCACCAGACATGGAGTCTGTTGGGAGCAGGATATGGGGTCATGGGGGTACGTTCACGCAGGCTTTCAATCCCCAACTCAGCTATGGGCAGCCAGTTCTCAATCAGGCGTTTGGACATGGTTATTCTCAATCTTGTTGAATGTTTATTCTAACTCGATCCACATCGGTATCGGTATCGAAATCGAAATCGGGATCGATAGCGTCCGATACCGATCGCGATCGCGATACCGACTACGAGGGTTAGGCTGGCGTCTGGTGGTCCGAAAAAATAACCTTGTAGTCCACAAAACAGCGTTTCATGAACCACAAATCAATTTGTGGATAATACATGATCCACAAAATCATCCCCGTGTTCCGCTGCCCGCAACAAAGATGGCAGGGCGAGAACAGCTGAGCGACGTCCTCCACTACGTATAACCTCCTGAATAATTTGCTCTTTCTTTAGAATCCTCAATATCCTTTTTAAACTTCCTTCAGGGATTAAGGGTTCATTGATGAAATCCGAACTCTTGAAAATCGGCCGCTGAAAAATCCAGTCCAAGGCGTGGATAGCGTACTGGGAATGGGTCAATTGAGCAAAACGGTGCTTGAGTGAATCATACAGGCTTAAGATGGCCTGGGCCTTGCGCAGATTATCCTCAGCCTGGGCCTGGACAGCCTGAAGAAAGAACATGCTCCACCCTGTCCAATCATTATCCCGGGAGACAGCCAAGAGCCGCTCGTAATATCCATCGCGTCTGGCTTCAAAATAAGCGCTGATATAAAACATAGGGCTGGAAATGAGCCCGACCTGAGCCATGAACAGAGGCACAAACATCCGTCCCAATCGGCCATTCCCATCCAAGAAAGGATGCAGGGCTTCAAATTCTGCATGAAGCAAAGCTAACTGAACGAGCTTATCCTGAGCCTGGGCATGGATGTATTCTTCCCATATCCGCATGGCATCCGGGAGCTTTTCAGCTGAAATAGGTACAAACGTGGCCTCTTCAAAGCTGCATCCTGGAGAGCCAATCCAGTTCGGACCTTTTCTGTATTCTCCCGGTGATCTGCCCGTCCCCCGCACTCCTTGCAAGAGGACTTCATGCGCCCCCTTAATCACTCTTTGACAAAGGGGCAGTTCTTTGAGCATATCCAGCGCAGCATGCATAGCCCGCCGGTAATTCAAAATCTCACCGATATCCTCTTTGCGCTCTGGGCTGAATCTGGAGCTGTCCTGTTCTGCCTCGTATTCCAAAACTTCGCCAAAGGTGGCCTGGGTTCCCTCAATTCTGGAGGACAGCACTGCTTCCTGAGTCATAAGCGGCGTCAGGAGGACATTGGCATTGGGTACAGCGGACAAGATACCATCATACCTGGCTACTGCTGCGTTGGCAGGACCAATAAATGGTATGAGGCGGGACCAGTCCAATTCAGGAGGTGGAAATTTGCCTTCATGATAATACACCGGCCTTGGCATGCTGCTCACTCCTTCATCCTGGCCTTGGGATCAATAAGCAAAAAACGAAGGGCCATGAGCACCCGTCTGGGATATTTGCGGTGCATGGCCATACCCAGCCAGTAGGCGGCCTCTTCCTTGCCCATGGCCTCAATCCCGTCGGCCACCATGCGCATGTTCTCCCGGTTACGCATGGGAGCCAGGGTCCGGAAAAGAAGACCCAGATTCAGAGCCAGATCCTCGCTGAGGGTATAATGGGCTTGATCGTTTTTCTTCAGGCTACCCAGCTGGACCCCGCCCTTGGCCAACAGGCGCAGGACCCGGTGTTCTATCAGGGCCAGATTGCGGCCCCGCAGGCCGGCAATGCGCAACGGCTTTTTTAGATACGGCGTTCCATTGGACGGTACCTGCCAGACCTCCAGCTCAAAATCACCAGGTCCGTGGTTCGCGGCCCGCAGATTGTAGCGGGGAAGGCCCTGGCCAGTTTCTTTGTCGATCATGTTGGGAAGTGCATTCATGAGGATGCCTCCGCAGTAGCCAGGACAAAGCAGGCTCCGGTGCCAAACTTGGTCAAGCGCTGGCTTATATTTTCCGGTTCCTCGCCGTGCAGGGAAAGTCCAGGATTGAAGGTCAAATCAAAAGTAATATTTACATCCTTGTCCCTGGCCGCCCGCAACTGAGGATCCAGGAAGTCTTTGACCGGCTGGGCGTCCTGTACCTTGCCCTTAAACTCAATACTCAGCTCACTGCCTTCTGTAGTTTCGTATTCGCCCTGAATGCTGACCTGTTTGTCTGCTCTGGGCACTGATCCGACCAGACCCAAAAGCTTGAAGCCGTCGCTGGGATCGTAGAGCTTCAAGGTCAGGGAAGAGATGGACCCGTACTTCCTGCTCCTGGCCTTTTCCCAAACCTTGGTCAAGGCCTCTTTGAGCACTCCCTCTTCTTGGACCACATGTCCATTGTCAGAGGTTGGCTGCGGTTCTGGCCCTGGGCTCCCTGCTCCAGGATGGCCTCCTGTGCCGGTCTCAGGTGACGGTGGGGTAATTCCAGGTCCTTCCTTTACTCCGGATTCGGGCTGCGGGCCGGCGGGTGGGTCCGTTTTGGGTTCCGGCCGGGGCCAGATGTCGTTTTCCCGGGCATAGGTTGTGGTGAACACATAGGACTGCTCATCAATCTTGATATCCGCCCACGGATCACCCTTGCCCCACAGAAGATCCCCGCTTTTGTACACAAATTCGCCCTGCTCAATCCCCTGGCGGATACCTTTGATAAACACATCGTCTCCTGCCAGCATGGGCAGGGAAGGGTCACGTCGGAACTCGCTCCTCAGGGCCGCGGTGGTTATCCGTCCTTTTTTCAGCGGGGTGCGGTCCCGGATGTAAATGGGCGAATCGGGTTGGTCGTCCGGAAGACGGAGCTTGTTCATGTCCCGCAATACACGAACCACCTGCTTTTGCCCATTGCCCGGGGTCTCGGAGGCGTTTTGGACCTCAATGACCGTATGCCCCAGGTCTACATCTGCACCTTCAACCCGATTCCGGCTGGGATAGAAGACATGCCTGTAGGCCTGCTGTATAGCCAGGGCCAGCTCCTGCTCCGAGCGCCTGTACCATTCCTTGAGTCGGTCCTGCTGGTACTCAGCCAGCTCCTGCTGCCGTTGCGGATCGCGCAAGGCTTCCAGGGCCAGGCGGCGGACCATTTTCTTTTTCATATCCTCCTTGCGCTGCGCGTCCACGATGAGGAACAGGAGGGCATTACGACTTATGCGCAGATCCCCGCTGGAGCCCTTTTCCCGAAACAAGCGTCTGATCAGGTCCGGAAGCTGGACCTGGTCCCCGCTGACCTCGGCTGCATCGTAGTTGATCAGGGCCAGATACGGGGCTTTTTCACCTCCGTCGTCAGGTATCTCGTTGGGCATGCTGGGAAAGGGGATCAGGCTCAGGGTCTGCCCGCCGAATATGCTTTTTATGCGGTCATTGAGCTGAGCCCTGGTCTCAGCCGGGTCTACCTGCCGCTCCTGGCGTCTGACCATCTGGGTCAGGTTGGCCTCGGTCAAAATGCGCAAGGGGGCGTTGGGCCGATCGTCCAGATAGGCCGATGTCTGCACAAAGCGGCGGATAGCGTCGTCGATAAAGCTGATGTCCGTTCCTGGAGAGAGGATGGAGAACCGGACCTGATCCTGGGTGGCCCCTTTCAGGCTCTCGTTAAAAGCCAGGGTGTGGAAAAACACGGTCCGAGCCACATAGGAGCCGTAGGGAGGCAACCCGGTGTAAAATTCGGCGTCCATATCCTGGGCCAGGGAGGGCTGATCATTTGCAACTGCGGCCACATCCGCCCGCAAGGCAGGGACAAAGGCCTGCTGGCCCAGTTTGTTGACGACTTCGTTTCGGATGGACTCCACACTGATATCCACATGGTGCAAATGCACGGCATAGGCATCGCTTGGCTGTTTAGCCCACATGGTGGATACGGTCTTGGCCAGAATCCGAAGCATACCCCGTACCCGCTGGAAATTGCCCAGGGTGGAGGTCTTTTCCTGCAAGGTGTCGATGAGCTCAGGATGCAGCGGGTAGCCGCGCTCAAGGGCTTCCAGGACAGCTGGCTGCTGGCTCTGGGCGGGCAGATGCTCCTTTTGGGCCGACCATTTCTGGCGATAGGCCTCTATCACCATCTGGGCCTTGGACTGATCAATGGAGGCAAAGAGTCTACGCTGTAAGATCTTGACCGTCTCGTCCTCTTCTGTAGGATTTATAAGGGTGGCCTTGCGGGCGGATACGCTCTCCGCCTCTTCCATCTTATCGGCTATGAACTGGTTTTCCTCGGAATAGGCATCTGTGGCAATCCCTCCCTTGCCAATGGCCAGGGTATAGACCAGGGCGGCATTATTAGTGGATTCTACCGCCTTGAACAGAGAGGTCAAAAAGGCGGTGAGCTGCCCGCCGGCCCGATCCCGATGCTTGGCCTTGAGCTTACGCAGGTAGACCGAGAGTTCGTCCAAGAGAATAAGCGTGGGTTGGCCGCCAAAGAGCTCCTTGATGGTCTCCGAGCCCGGGGCCACCCCTTCCTGGTCGCTTCTGCGTACCAGCTCGTAGCCTTCTACCCCGTTTAAGGCATAGGCGATTTCTCCCCATGGGGTGTAGGCCCGCAGGCCGTGTCCCAGGTTGCGGCCGTTGGTCGGGTCTGCGTTTTCTCCGTCAAAGGCAGCAACGCGCACATCATCTTTGACCAAGGCATCCGGGGAGATGAACTCCGATATATTGGCCACACCCTGCATGCCCTGGGCTGCATGTTTGAGTGCCACCAGATCGTGAGTTTTTCCTCCACCGTAGTTGGTGTCCAGACGGAAGATGGCCGCAATCTGCTTGCTGCTGGAATTTAAGCGGTGGCAGACATTGACCAGTAAGGCCTTCAGTCCCCGAGTGGGATAGGTATTGGCAAAGAATTTGACTGGATCGGTATATTCTTCCGGCGCATCTCCGCGTAAGACCTGGGCCAGGTCCGCGGCAAAGTCGGATTCGGTAATCGAGCCCTGGAGCACGTCTTCGCGGGGGACGCAGATATCATACACTGTGGGCAAGGCCATGAACGCCTCCTGAGGACCTGTGTAACAGATGGGAATATGATGATAAGTTTGGGCGAGCTTAACTCACAAAGGATGGATTGGCAAGAAGAATTGGGGGGAAATGTATTTTTTCATAAAAGAGTGTCAGGCCTCATTGTCAAAAGACTTGCCCCTGGCTATTCTTGTCTATAAGCTATCTTACTGAATGATCTGGCTCAGAATCCACAAAACGACTTATGGAGTATACAATCGTGACCAGACAATTCAGAATTGAATGGTACCCCAAGGTCTGCAACGGAAAACCGGTGATCAAAGGAACCCGCATTACGGTTTCTGTTGTTTTGGAGCAAATCGCGGAAGGCACATCCTGGGATCATCTCCTTGAGGATTATCCCGAGCTGGAGCGGGAGGACATTAAGGCCGCCTTGGATTTTGCCCGGGAAAGTCTTGATCACACCGAGATACGGGAAGCCCATGTCTAAAGCAATCCGGCTGTTTCTTGATCAGATGATTCAGAAACATGTAGCCGATGTTCTTGCCCAGGAAGGCTATGACGTGGTAAGGGCCTCAGAGGTTGGACAATCACGTGCCGATGACAGAGCCATACTGGAACACGCCATTTTCGAGCATAGGATCTTGATCACCTTGGATGATCACTTTGGCGATTGGGCGGTCTTGCCCTTAAATAAACATCCAGGTGTCATTAGACTCCAGGTCAACCCCACCACCTCGCAAAATATTCTGACCCTAATAAGACCATTTTTACAAAGGGCTGACCTGGAAATAATTTCCAATCATCTCATAATATTGTCTTCAACAAAAGAAAAATGGATATCCACTTCCAGCTAACACGACAGACTCACACATCATTTATAGGATGTGACACCATAAATCTTTTCTGGGGGTAGATCTGGGGGTATTTTTATATTTGAAATATTTTTAATGTTCTTTATCAAGATGTTATTGCCACTATTCGATTCCCGCCCCGGGCACCAATTCTTGGACTTAACGGTTTCCAGCTGTCGGGAATACTGTCGGGACTTTGCTTCAAGCGAAGGGATTCCCAGGAAAATAACTGTCGGATATATAATCTGAGTGAAAGGGTCTTAAGGTAGACAATCAGACCAGCTCTGCTGTGTCGCATAGGCCCCTGGGAGAAAAATCTCTCAGGGGCTTTTTGTTTGCTGGACCACAGCTCAAAATTCAGCTCTCAAAATTCCTCCATAGCATTGAAGGCATGAATGTATTGTTCCTTCCAGTGAGCAGCACGGGGTCCAGTGAATCCCATCACCAGACCAGCTTAGCTGTCGCTAAGGAACGAGAACCTGTCCCTGGTCATGAGGTACATGGGTTTCTGTCGGTTCCAGTTGTCGATGTACGAGGTGGACGCAAAATTGCGGACACCAAATTCGTGAGAACAATCAAGGTTTCGGATATCCCGAAGCACGGCGTCATGCCTCTTCCCAAACTTCTCAGCCACGGTCTTGCTGTCGTTGAAGAGTCCTCACTTCGTTGCGGGCCATTGGCTGTCCATTGTCACCTTGGTAAGCTACGAGTTGTTTTGTTCGTGACGCAACAAAGCGAGCTTAGCCGAGGATGTCTGTACTTTCTTGCCCCTCAACCTAAAATTGACGGGCATTTATGACCAAGAGGCCACAAATAAATTGAAGACCTCTTGGCTTTATCCTCACCATAACTCGTTCTTATCCATACAGAACTGACATATCTTTTAAGATATCCTCGACAGTCTCAGACAGTTTTCTGAGCTTGTCGGTTGTCTCCTGGTCCAGCTCTGACCAATTAGGACAGCCATCAATCTTGTCAGCTACCTTCCAGTAACCCCCCTCTGTGCCAAGGTTCGTTCCACCGTGCCCGGGGAGGCACGTAAAAATACCGGCCGGAGTAATGATCCGGATCTTCCAACTCCGTGGCGATGTCTTCCTCGGCCATACCCTGTGCCGCGAACCTTTCGCGCAGCTGTTCCCGACGCTCGTCGAACAGGTCGCTGGCACGCTTAAGGAAAAGCATGCCGAATACATACTCCTTGTATTCACTGGCATCCATGCTGCCGCGTAGATCGTCACAGGCCCGCAGCAACAGGCTTTCGAGTTGGGGAAGCGTTAGTTTTTGTTTCATTCAGATTGCTCTTTCATTGTTGGTTCAATCGTGCCGGACCTTCCTGCCTACCCCCCGCAAAACCGATGGCTTATAACTTCGGAGAATTGTATTTCATTTTATTCAGTAGGTCATAACCCTTTGAGGTCAAACGATATTTTTGTTTGCTGCTTCGTGGCTTGTCAGGGATGGTCATCTCGATTAAGCCTGAGTTCAAAGCAGGCATGAGGTACGCTTCCCGAAAGTAATCTTCGTGCTTAAGCTTCATTTCCCTTTGTATTTCAGCTCTGGACATCTCGCCTCTGATACTTTGTACCAATCTTTGGACTTCCCCGGTGACTTCCCCGGTGACTTCCCCGGTAACTTCCCCGGAATCTTTCTTTCCGTCCTGCTCTTCAAAAGAACCATATTCCGGGACCTTAACGATTATCCGAAACACATCGCCCTCAATCATCTGAGGATCTTCTCCGCCATAGGCCTTGCCGTAACGCATCATGTTCCGCATCCCGGAGCCCAATTCGTCTGCCCGGTGAATCTCCCGGAAAAAGGCCCCAATGACCGGATTTTTGGGGTAAGGGGTAAAGGTGCTTGGATCGAGGACTCCGAATCCGTGGGGCTTGTTGCTGTTTTCAGTCCGTACCTGACCGCGCTCGATAATCAGCTTGGCCGGAAAGGCGTTCCGGTATTCTCTGTGGATCAGGATATTGGAGGCCACTTCCCGGAAAATGGCGTCCCGGATGCTGATGCGGTCCGTACCTTCCAGGTGAAAAGGGTCTGGAAGATGCTTCTGAACAAAGGCCATAATCCGTTCATAGCTCTCTATGAGATTGGTCCGGACCAAGTCCCGGTCGTCATAACGGTCCAGGTTGACCTTTCTGAGGATTAGATCGGTACGGTGATGGGGGACAGCAGAAAGGATGACCTGGTCATTGCCCAAGAGGAGGATTCCGGCCAGGTTGAGGCCGCTTTTCCCGGTCTCAGGATCGGTCTGATACAGTTGGGCGCTTTTGATCAGCTCCATGTCATCCATATCCAGCCAAGGGTGACCGTCGCGCCATACCCCGGCCAGCCGCCGGCATTTGTCGATCAGATCCGGCCGCAGATCATCCAGCCCGGCGTAAGGATAGACCTTGTTTTCAGAATAGGTGGCCTGCTTGCGGGCATACAGCTCGGACACCAGCCGGGTGTGATCGGTAATATCCAAGTCGCCGTCTTCGTTCCGGTCGTATATGCGTCCGTTGCAGCGATGGACCTGGGAACTTTCTGGGACATAGACATGCAGAACAGTCTGCTCCTGGACCTGGACTTCCTCCACAGACAGGTAGGCAGGGGGATGTATCTTCTGGGGATTGTTGATAGTGGTCACAAAGTCTTTTTTGATTTGGGCCACAGCCCTGGGATCTATGCCGGTGATCCGGCCCGAGTCGTGAACACCAAGAAGCAGGGTCCCGCCGTACCGGTTCAGAAAGGCACAGATGGTCTGGTACACATCCTGGTTCAGCTTGTCCCGGGATTTCTTGAACTCCAGGTTCAAGCCTTCGCCGGATTGGATGAGATTTTGTATGCGAGATTGGTCGATCATGTCTTGGTTTCTGGGCTAAGAGAGTTTGAGGATATAGAAATGATATCGGCAAGATAGGCTAGATGCTGTAAGCACCGACGTAATACTCAAGCTACTCAGGAACTTAATGACTGTCGAACGAGAGAGAGGGATACACAGTATTACTTACCCTCCGTTTGCCATATCTGAAGCTGGGCTACCGGTCAATGAGATGACAGAGAATGTGCATATAATCAATATTGTCAAAAGACTTGTCCCTGGCTATTCTTGTCTATAAGCTATTTCCTTGGTTGATTATGGTTCAGCAGCCACAAACCGCCAAAGGAGAGTACGATCGTGACCAGACAATTCAGAATTGAATGGAACCCCAAGGTCTGTAACGGAAAACCGGTGATCAAAGGAACCCGCATACCGGTTTCCATTGTTTTGGAGCAAATCGCGGAAGGCATATCCTGGGATGATCTCCTTGAGGATTATCCCGAACTGGAGCGGGAGGACATTAAGGCCGCCTTGGATTTTGCCCGGGAAAGTCTTGATCACACAGAGATACGGGAAGCCCATGTCTAAAGCAATCCGGCTGCTTCTTGATCAGATGATTCAGAAACATGTAGCCGATGTTCTCGCCCAGGAAGGCTATGACGTGGTAAGGGCCTCAGAGGTTGGACAATCACGTGCCGATGAATGATCATCACTTTGCCTGCCTTTACTTCTGGCTCGTGCAAGCCTTTTCAGACTTTCTGAGCTTACTTTTCCCGCCCGACCAGTCAGCCCCTCACCTTGCGAACTGCAGCAGGCCGAATTGCAGCTCTGAATTACCCATTTTCCGCTTGACGCGATATGGGTAACGTGGGGTCAGGGGGTGTGGCAGGTCGGTTTGCAAAACCCGGCCGGTCTTTCTATCATGGCCTCATGAAAATCGTGGACTATCAGAATCTGGTCGACCCCGATCTGCTGCACTGGGTGGCCAAGCGGCACCCGCTGAACCCGGACATTGCCTCTGAGATCCCGCTTTTGTATGTCCAGGAGAAGGACCAGCGCGGGATCCGGATCGAGATGGATCACCGGTCCGGAAACGTCACCTTGACCATCCACCCCATCATCCGGCCCACAAAGCGGGACGAATACATCCTGTACCACGAGTTCGGGCATATCGCGGACCGCTTGAACCCCGACTTCCGGTACAATCAGGACCGGCGACTCGCCCTGAGCCGCTCCCAGGAAGAGTGTTTTCTCCAGATATGGAACGTCTTCATTGACGCCAGACTGCACCACCACGGTCTGTTCTGTCTTCCTCAAGGCGGGGAGGTGGACATCGTGGTCGACGGGATCAAGTACCGCCTGCCCAGATCAGAGATCAGCACCTACCTCCTGGAGGCCTGCGCCCATCTCTCCCAGCGGGGCGTCCGCAAGCCGGGAGCCCTGCTCACCGACATCTGGAACAATCCGGAACGGCATCTGACCTTTGAAGATCTCTTGGCTCCCATCTGGTAAAGAGGGGAGGACCAGGGGGGCAGAGAGCAGGTAATCGGCTCTTTGACACAGAAAGTGGAATTGCCTACATAAGAGGTGGCAAACTCCAAAAATCCACAAGCTACGTCGAAGAACCAGGTAATCGGTCAGACCCCGTGCCAAAGTTCAGGGGGCCTTGTCCAGTGAGGCGATGACCAGCCATTGAGCTCACAGTTGGCGATGAGCCTCGTGCTGGGACTGATACGAAAAATTACAAATGGGAGCGAAATGTTGTTTACAGTTCGCTCCCATTTGTACGAAAAACTGTTATTCGTTAATAGTTATCAGGATCCGTTTGGATAGCCACTCCCAGTCGGTATCGGTATCGGTATCGAAATCGTTTGTATGCTTCATTAGCCCAAGCGTGACTGCGCCTTGGCAGGCATGTGGGTTTGCATGCCCACGACAAGCCGGGAGAACGGGGGCCGTTGGCTAGCCCTCGTGCAGAACGGCCAGGATCGTGGCCTGCCCCTGCTTCGCGGCCACCAGATGAGGCACTGTGGACAGATAGTAGACGCTGTCCCCCGGCTCCAGCTCAAACCTGTCCTCCCCCAGCTTGACCGCGACCTGTCCGTCCAGAACGAATATGAACTCCTCCCCCTGATGCTGGGAGGTCTCCTCCTCCGGATTTTCCTCCAGCTTGACGATCAGGGCCTCCATGTTCCGGCCCTGGACATCGGCATCCAGGCTCAGATAGGAGTAGAGCTGCTTGTTCCCCTTGGATGTGGTGGTTCTGGATACCGGCTGTCGGTCGCTCTTCCGGGTCACTGCGTAGGGCTTATCCCCGGGACCGCTTATCAGGCGGCTGAAAGCCGCGTCCAAGGCCTTGGACAGCTTAATGATGGTCCCCAGCTGCGGTTGGACCTTGCCCGTTTCAATTTCCTGCAGGTAGGAGGAATCAAAGCCTGTTGCCTCGGCCAGCTCCTGCAGACTGAGCTGCTTCTCTTCCCGCAGGGCCTTGA
Source organism: Desulfovermiculus halophilus DSM 18834 (assembly GCF_000620765.1). NCBI lineage: Bacteria > Pseudomonadati > Thermodesulfobacteriota > Desulfovibrionia > Desulfovibrionales > Desulfohalobiaceae > Desulfovermiculus > Desulfovermiculus halophilus. Next base: position 228,186 of record NZ_JIAK01000006.1, on the reverse strand, counting down.
TCCTGGGGCCAATCTCCTGCACTGAACCGCCCTTCTCCGGACTGATCTCGCCGGTCAAATCCTCAAAATAATCAACATTGATATGGGGTGTATTTTCCCGTGTGGGTTCCATACCCACCTCCTTATATGCATATTTCGTATGGAAAACTGTCATGAGTTAATGGTTAATAGTTATCAGGATCCGATTGGGTAACCACTCCCAGTCGGTATCGGTATCGAAATCGTTTTGCATGCTTCGTTAGCCCAAGCATGCCCGCGCTTTTGCAGGCATGTGGGTTCACAGGTCATCAGAGGATTGATGCTACGGATGCAGATGATCTGGGAGCACGGCCGTTTCCCCCCAGCTTTCGGGCACCTTCTGCCCCGGGGCCTCCCCTTGCTTCTCCTTGCGCTGCCGCAATCCCGGGCGGGCAAACTGGGGATGGCCGTCCTTTTCCGTCGGGCCGTTGATCACAGCCTCCGAACGCAGCCTCCGGCCGATTGTCTTCTCCATTTGCTGTCCGAGCTTGAGGACCCGATCCACATCGTAGCCGTGCTCAATGCCCATCTCGTCAATCTGCACCAAAAGGTCCTCCAGACACATTAGACCGACGTATCGGGGATCTTTGTAGTAGTACTCCCCGGTCCCTTTGACCGGACAATCATCCAGAAAGTTGGCCGGCTGTCCGCCTAAGCCGCCCAACGTGGCCTCAAAGTGAGTTATCCCGGCCTGCAGGCAGGCCAGGATCGAGGCCGAGGCCATGCGCTTGGTCTCGTGGAAATGGGCGATATGCAGGTCCATGTTTGGAATCTGGTCCAGGATCATGGAGAAATAGCGATAGACCTCTGGAGCCGAAGCACTTCCGTCGTGGTCCGCATGCTCCACATCGTGGGCCCCGATCTCCAGCCAGCGCTTGGTGAACTCCACCGCATCCTTGAGCTCGGTCGCCCCGCCGATAGGACTGCCCCAGATAGTACTCACTGTGCCGCACATCTTCATTCCGGCATCGTTGCACTTCTTGATGCAACGTTCGGCCTCCCTCCAGTACTCCGGCAGCGTGGTCCCGGAATTGGCGAAGTGGTGCTCCTCTTCAGTGGAAACCATCATCAACAGCCGGTCCGGGCCAATCCCTTTCTCTTTCAGTTCAATGGCCCGATCCACCGCCCCCTCGCGGATAGTGATGCAGGTAAGGCAGATGTCATCATAGTTCACCCCTTTGCGTTCACAGCGCTTCTTGAACCGATCGCTGCGCAGATGGGTCAAGAGCTCTTCCGCATCCTGGAACTGGGGCATAATAAAGGGATTCCCCAGGTTGGTGACCTCAATATTTCGGCATCCAGCGAATATGAGCTCATCCAGATAGTACTTTTTGGCAGCTGTGGAGATGAACTTTTCCTCATGCTGAAATCCGTCCCGGATCGTAATATCCCCAATGGTCACTTTCTTGGGCATACGCGGGAAGATGTTCCACAAGTTGTATTCCGTCATGCACTGTGCTCCTTTTTGGTCTTTGCGCGGACTGTTCCTAAAAGCGAAAGTTCCCAAAGTTCGGCTCCCCGATCTCCTTGAGCAGGCTGACCTCAAAGGCCATGCCCAGCCAATCCCGGATCTCGGAGAACTTGAGGACCCGGTCATTGAGTATTCGGGCCCCGCAATAGAAGGGGTGGGCTTCCCCGTCGTATTTTTCGATCATGTCCTGCTGAAACTTCTCGGCCTCCTCCGGCCCCATTTCCTTGCCCTGGTCTTTGCGTTTTCGTTTTTCAATGGACAGCAGGACGCTGGCCGCGCTCCGGCCGCTCATAACCGACGTTCTGGCCCGCATGGTAGCAAAAAGGAAATGCGGGCGGTAGGCCCGGCCGCACATGCCGTAGTTGGCCGCTCCGTGATCCGGACCGATGACCAGCTGCACCCGGGGAACCTGGGCGCAGGACACGGCCCTGACCATGTCCGCCCCGTACTTTCCGATCCCGGTATGCTCCGCATCTGAGCCCACCATGTACCCGGGCGCGTTCTGAATGAACAGCAGCGGGGTCTTGTCCTGGCTGCAGCGCACGATCCATTCCGCCGCCTTGCGGGCCGCCTCGACAAAGATGATCCCCACCCCGTTGGAGGCCACCACTCCGACCGGCAGTCCCTTGATCCGCATCTTTCCGGTGACGATATTATCCCCCTGGCCCCTGGCGTACTCCTTCTTGTACTCCGCAAACTCGCTGTCGTCGGCGATTGCTTCCAGAATGGGCCGGATCTGGATCCCCTGCTGAACATGCTTGGGGATCAGCTCATACAGCTTCTCGCTGGGGACCCTGGGCGGCTTTTCCGGATAGCGGTGATGGTGCACGGTCTGTGGCTTTTCCCAGGCCAGCATTTCCCGGACCTTGGCCACTGCCTCGTCCTGGGTGGCGCACAGGTAATCCGCCCCTCCGGAGCGCTGGGTGTGGATCCTCGCCCCGCCCAGCTCCTCGGCGGTGATCTCCTCCCCGGTAGCCGCCTTGACCAGCGGAGGGCCGCCCAGAAAGGAGTAGGCCATGTTGTCGATCATCACCGCCTGACAGGCCATGAACACGATATACGCCCCTCCGGCGGTGTTCCCGCCGGTGCTCAGGGTTATCTGCTTCAGGCCCTTGGCCGACATGCGGGCCATGTTGTAGAACATGGAGCCGAAGTGCTGATCGTCTGGGAATACATCCGCCTGCATGGGCAAAAACGCCCCGCCTGAGTCAGCAATGTACACACAGTTCAAGCCGCACTGATCGGCAATGAACTGGGCCCGCATATGCTTCTTCAGGGTGATGGGGAAGTAGGTCCCGGCCTTGACCCGGCTGTCGTTGGCCACAATCATGGTCCAGTTCCCGTGGATCTTCCCGATCCCGGCAACCAGCCCGGCGCAGGGGACATCCTCGACTCCGGGATAGTTCATCCCGAATCCAGCTATCCGGCTGAGTTCATAGAACGTGGTCCCGGGATCGATGAGGTAGCTGATCAGTTCGCGTACAGGACGCTTGCCGTGCTTGGCCAGGCGCGAAACGGCCTTGTCCCCGCCGGGCATGACCGCTTCCTGGACCCGCTGGTCGAGCTTTCTCTCTTCCTCTTCCCAGGTCTTGCGATTTTCCGTCCGCGAATCCATTTTTTTATCCATGCTTATTGTCCTTTGTACACCGGTTTCCGTTTCTCCCGAAACGCAGCCAGACCTTCCAGGCGATCCTGAGTAGGGATGGTAATCCAATAGGCATTGGACTCAATAGACAATCCGGTAGTGATGTCCGTCTCCAGGCCCTTGTTTATGGCGTACTTGGCCTGCTCAAGGGCAATCGGACCGGCCTCCAGGATCTCTTCGGCCATTTTGTTACAGCAGGACATGAGGCCGTTTGGGGGACAGACCTGATTGACCAGTCCCAGGTCCAGGGCTTCCCGGGCATCGACCCGGCGGCCGGTAAAGATGAGCTCCTTGGCCTTGGCCCGGCCAATGAGACGGGGCAGGCGCTGCGTTCCCCCGGCCCCGGGAATAATGGCCAGCCTGGTCTCGGTCAGGCCCATGCTGGCCGTATCGGCTGCGATCCGGATATCGCAGGCCAGAGCAAGCTCGGTTCCTCCGCCCAGGGCCACCCCGTTTACCGCTGCAATCACCGGCTTGTTCAAGTTTTCGATCTCAGTGAACAGATTGCGGATGGTGTAAATGTACTCCTTGACCTGAGCATGGGTCATGCCTGCCCGCTCCTTGAGATCGGCCCCGGCGCAAAAGGCCTTCTCTCCGGCCCCGGCAATGATCACTACCCGAACGTCGGTGCGGAACCTGATATCCCGAATTCGGGCATCCAGGGCCCGCAAAAGATCGAAATTCAGGGCATTCATGGCCTTAGGCCGATTCAGGGTCACAGTCATGACCCCTTCCTGCTCCTGAACTGCAAGCATGTCTTCAGCCATATTCACCTCGTCTTCACCCCTTATTGATGCGCCTGCAAAAAATATGTTTTTGCAGGCAGTGTTAAGTTTTAAGTTGAAAGTTTTAAATGAAATCAAATAGTTTTAAATTTTAATTTGTGCGTTTAACCCCAGTCTTCGACTTTTTGCAGTTGAGTCTTGATTGGCGCTATACGCATTATTTGCATGAAAAACTGTTATAGTTATTCGTTAATTGTTATCAGGATCTGATTGGGTAACCACTCTCAATCGGTATCGGTATCGAAATCGTTTGTATGCTTGGTTAGCCCAAGCGTGCCTGCGCCTTGGCAGGCATGTGGGTTAGTAAGCAGCTGTTTCGGCACGTCCCGCCGAGGCCGGTCATGGCTTTGTTCCCTGGATCTTGATTCCGCCTACAGATCGTCCAAGACCTCGGCAGCTTTTTCCCGCAGCTTGTACTTTTGGATCTTGCCGCTGGCAGTGGCCGGATACTCCTGCACAAAAATGAAAGCCCGGGGAATCTTGTGATAGGAAATCTGTCCTTTGCAGAACTCCTTCATCTCCTCCTCTGTCGCCGACATGCCGGCCTTGAGCTGGACAAACGCCACGACCTCCTCACCATACTTTGAACTCTCCACCCCCACCACCTGGGCGTCCTTGACCTTGGGATGGGTATACAAAAATTCCTCTATCTCCCGAGGATATATGTTCTCTCCGCCCCTGATGATCATGTCCTTGAGCCGGCCCACAATCCGGCAGTTGCCCTGCTCGTCCATGACCGCCAGATCCCCGGTATGCAGCCATCCGTCTTTGTCCACAGCCTCCCGGGTCTTGTCCGGCATCTTATAGTAGCCCTTCATGATATGATAGCCGCGGCTGGCCAACTCTCCTGTCTCACCCACCGGGAGCTCCCGTCTGGATATGGGGTCCACGATCTTGACCTCCACATTGGGCAGGGCCCGGCCCACGGTTTCCGTCCGCACTTCCATGGAGTCGTCCCGCCTGGTCTGGGTGATTCCCGGCGAGCTCTCAGTCTGCCCATAGACGATGGTCAACTCCTTGGCCCCCATCTTGTCGATGACGCCGCGCATGACCTCAATAGGGCAGGTGGAACCGGCCATAACCCCGGTTCGCAAATGAGAGGTGTCGTAGCGCTTGTTGTCCATCTCCTCCAGCTCGGCGATAAACATGGTCGGCACACCGTGGACGGCAGTACACTTGAGGGCATCCACAGCCTCCAGCACCCTGTCCGCCTTGAACTGGGTCACCGGGGCCATGGTAGCGCCGGATACCAAGCAGCACATGGTTCCGATCACGCAGCCGAAGCAGTGGAAAAAAGGAACCGGGATACACAGGGTATCCTCCGGGGTCAGGGCCATGGTCTCGGCCATGCTTTGGGCGTTGCCCAAAAGATTGCTGTGCGTGAGCATGACCCCTTTGGGATAGCCCGTCGTTCCCGAGGTGTACTGCATCATGATCACATCCTCGGCATCCAGGCTCTCCTCCCTGGCCTGCAGTTCCTGATCGCTGATCGTTTTGCCCATCTCCAGCATGTCGTTCCAGGTGAACATGCCCGGAAACCTTTCCTCTCCCAGATAGACCACGTTTTTCAGATAGGGGAGTTTTTCCGAGTTCAGCTGGCCGGGTTTGCAGTCATTGAGCTCAGGGCAAACATCGTAGATCACCTTGATGTATTCATCCGGCTCCCGCACCCCGCCGGTCAGGATCAGGGTGTTGGAGTCCGACTGGTTGAGCAGATATTCCAGCTCAAAGGATCGAAAGTTGGTGTTCACCGTGACCATGACTGCCCCCATCTTGGGGCTTCCGAACTGCGTATAGACCCACTCCGGAAGATTGTGGGACCAAAAGGCGATGTGATCGCCTTTGCCCACCCCAAGGGCCATGAGCCCCTTGGCCACCTGATTGCAGACATCCCGAAACTCGGGAAAGGTCTTTTTAAATCCGAACTCGTAATAGGCCAGGGCTGTATGTTCCGGGAGCTCCCGGGCATTGGCTTCAACCACGTCTCCAATTCTCGTCTTTCCGATCTCAATCTGTGCGGCCATAGAAAACCCCTCCTCAATGGCTGTGCTCAGGTTCGATGTGCTCGCAGTGCTCTTAGCATCCAATGTATCTGGAAATGACCAGGCGCTGGATCTCGGATGTCCCCTCCCCGATATCCAAAAGCTTTTGGTCCCGGTAGAAGCGTTCCACATCATAGTCCTTCATCAATCCGTACCCGCCGTGAGTCTGGACCGCATGATTGACCACCCGGCCCATGAGCTCGGAGCAGTACAGCTTGGCCATAGCCGCTTCCTTGGCAAAGGGCTTGTCCCTGTTGCGCAGCCAGCATGCCTTGTACAGCAGGTTCCGGGCACACTCTATCTCTGTGGCGCAATCGGCCAGCTTGAAGGCCACAGCCTGAAACTTGCCGATGGGCTGTCCGAACTGCTCCCGCTCCTGCGCATACTTCAGTGCCGCGTCATAGGCACCCTGGGCTCCCCCCAATCCCATGGCCCCGATGGACAGCCGGCCGCCGTCCAGGGTCTGAAGCATCTGATGAAAGCCGTCGCCTTTGCTGCCCAGCATGTTTTCCCGGGGCACACGCACGTTGTCGAAGTACAGCTCAGCGGTGTTCGAGGACCGCCACATCATCTTTTTATGCATGGGAACAGCCTTGAACCCTGGAGTGTCCCGCTCAACGATGAAGCATGTATACTCCGGCTTGCCGCTCGGCCTGGTCCCGGTCACAGCCTGCACCGTCACCCCCAGGGTCATGTCCGTGGCCGCGTTGGTAATAAAGATCTTGGACCCGTTGATCACCCATTCATCCCCGTCCTGGACCGCTGTGGTCTTGCTCCCGCCTGCGTCTGATCCGGCAGTGGGTTCGGTCAGGCCGAAGCCCCACAGGCCTTCTCCAGAGCACAGCCGAGGCAGATAGCGCTTTTTCTGTTCTTCCGTGCCGAAATAGTACAGAGGTCCTACCCCCAGAGAATTGCCGGCCGCGACTGTGGCCGCCTGGGATCCGTCCACCCGGGCCAGCTCCTCTACAGCTATGATGTAGGACAGGTAGTCCATGCCCTGTCCCTCATACTCTTCGGAGACAAACATGCCGAAAAGACCAATTTCGCCCATCTTGCGGGTCAGCTCCGGGGAAAATTCCTCGTTTTCATCCAGCTCCTGGGCCAGGGGTGATATCTCGCTCTTTGCAAACTTGCGCACTTCCTTGCGGATCATCTGCTGCTCTTTGTTCAACTCAAAGTCCATACCCCCTCCTTTGGTTTGCTATTCGAGCTGCATAAAAAATAATTAGAAATGCGGTTATGCTGCGTAAAATTTCATTTATCTGCGGCCGCGTTCAGCAATTTCAGAGAACTCCTTTCTGTCCCGGCCGCAGCTTGGCCGGCAACCGGCGTCCCAACACCTCCTCCAGCTTCTGTGTACAGGCTGCCGCCCCGGTCCAGTCCACACCGGTTGTGTACCCCAGGGCATGCAGAAGATAGACAGTGTCTTCAGTGGCTATATTCCCGGCCGCTCCTGGAACAAAGGGGCATCCGCCCAGACCGCCGCAGGATACGTCGAAGCAGCGCACTCCACAGTCCAGGCCGGCAACAAGATTGACCAGTCCAAAGCCCAGGGTATCGTGCAGGTGCAGGGCCATTTGAGCCGATGGAATGCCTTTGTTTACTTCTGCAATCACTGTCCGCACAGATTCGGGATGTCCCATGCCTGTGGTATCGGCCAAGGCCAGGCTCTGCGCTCCCGCATCCATCAGGGCCTGGGCCATCTCAGACACCACCCGCGGATCGATACTCCCTTCATACACACAGCCGAAGGCGCACTGCAGGCTGGCCCGAACAGCCAGCCCAGCAGCCCGGGCCCGGACTGTCATATCCGTGGCCTGAGCCAGGGCCTCCTGCCTGTTCATGCCTGTATTTCTGCGTGAATGGGTGCTGCTGGCGGAGACGGAGATCTCCACACACGTGATCGGGGTACTCAAGGCCCGGTCTAGGCCGGTTCGATTTAAGACCAGGGCCGAATACTCGACTTCCGGGGAAGGGGACAGGGAGTGGACGAGCTGCTCCGCATCGGCCATCTGCGGTACCCGTCGGGGATGAACAAAGGAGACGACCTGGATGCGGCGCAGCCCTGAGCGGCGTACGCAGGCGATGAAATCAAGCTTATCCTGCGTGCACAGCACCTTGTCTTCAAACTGCAGCCCGTCCCTGGGACCCACCTCAACCAGGGACACATATTCATGATCGTCGGTCATCTCCACCTGCCTGCCGAAGAAAACATGCGTACATCCTTATATGGTGGATGGAGGACTCCATCCTGAACGGCATCCTGGCCGCTGTTGAATCCTTTTTCCGAAGCTTCTGCAATCTCCGGGGAGCCTTTTGGGCATGCATCTGGTGCATTTCTCCTGCATACCGCCCCTGGCCGGGCCGTATTTTCCGGAAAACGAGACAAAGGCACTGGATGAACGGCTTTTGAGCCATCCTTTGCAAATAATTTTAGGAAATTGTAGCCAGAATAGAAAATCAGATCTTTTTTGTCAATACGCTATGTGTGATTTTGCGACATGCGCCGGGAAGGAAGCAAGCGCATGATCACCCAAAATTGACCCGTCGGCCCACTTCGTTGTGCCTGCGCCTTGGCACGCATGTGGGCTTGTAAGAACTCTTTGTCATCGCCGCCCACCTTGCGTATACTCCGCGCATACGCCCATAGCGGAAGTTCCTTTTTCCGCACCACCGGTGAGGGACAAGAGCCAAAGCCCATTGCCTGGACATAGATACATCGGCAGGAGCATGCCTCTTTTCCCTGTGGATGCAGCTATACTTGAGGGAGCAGACATGTCCGAGCAGGCATTCGATATCACACCGGACCGGATCACAGATAGCGACCAGGCCAAAGAAGCAGTGGCCGATCTGCGGGAGGCCCTGCGCTATCACGCCTACCGCTATTACGTCCTGGACGATCCGATCATCGCTGATCCTGAATACGACCGGCTTTTCAATATCCTGGAGGTCCTGGAGGAGAAGTTTCCAGCCCTCCAGTCCCCAACCTCCCCCACCCAGCAGGTCGGGGGTGCCCCCAGACAGAGCATGGGACTGGTCCGGCATCCGGTGCCTATGCTCAGCCTGCGGGCGGTATACACCCAGCAGGAGGCCCGGGACTTCGACGCCACCTGCCGGCAGGAGCTGAGCCTCGGCCTGATGACCTATGTGGCCGAGCCCAAGTACGACGGCTTGGCCGTGGAGCTCATCTACGAGAACGGGGCCCTTGTCTTTGCCTCCACCCGGGGGGATGGATACACCGGTGAGGATATCCTGGCCAATGTGAAGACCATCCGGGAGATCCCCCTGCAGCTTTTGTCCCTGGACAAAGAGCCGGTTCCGGAGCGCCTGGTGGTCCGGGGCGAGATTTACATGCGCAAGGACGAGTTCAATGCCTTGAATCAGCGGCGGGAAGAATCCGGGGACAACGTCTTCGCCAATCCCAGAAACGCCGCCGCCGGCTCTGTCCGCCAGCTGGACCCGAAGATAACCGCCAGCCGACCTTTGCATCTGTTTGTCTACGAAGTCGCCGAGTGCAGGGGACGGGAGTTTACGCAGCAGTGGGAGATGCTGGCCGCCCTGCCCAAGTGGGGCCTAAAGACCAACACCAGGTGGCAGGAAAAATGCTCCGGGATTGAGCCGGCCTTGGAGTTCTTCCGCCGGCTGTCCGAAACCCGCGACGATCTGCCCTTTGAGATCGATGGGGTGGTGATCAAGGTCAATGACCGCCAGGCCCAGCAGGCCCTTGGATTTCGGCAGCGGGACCCCAGATGGGCCCTGGCCCTGAAGTTCCCGGCCAGACAAGGCACGACCAGGATCACGGACATTACAGTCCAGGTTGGGCGGACCGGGGCCCTGACCCCGGTGGCCCATCTTCAGCCCGTGACCATCGGGGGGGTGGAGGTCAAACGGGCCTCACTGCACAACCTGCATCAGATCGAGTCCAAGGATGTCCGGATCAAGGACTGGGTCTTGGTGGAGCGGGCCGGGGACGTTATCCCTCAGGTGATCAAGCCCTTCCCAGACAAGAGAAGCGGCCAGGAGCAGCCCTTTGTCATGCCCGAGACCTGTCCAGTGTGCGGCGGACCTGTGGTTACCAGCCGGGACCGGAAGCAGAGCCACTGCACGAACATCGACTGCCCGGCCCAGATCCGGGAGCGCATGGTCCACTTCGCCTCCAGGCGGGCCATGGATATCGAGGGGCTGGCCGGCCGGCGCATCGATCAGCTCCTGAATACCGGCCTGGTCCGGCACATCCCCGACCTCTACCGCCTGCGCAGGGAGGACCTTGTCCAGCTGGAGGGGTTTGGGTCCAAATCAGCGGACAATCTCCTCCGAGAGATCGAGGACAGCAAGAGCACCGCCCTGGAACGGTTTGTTTACGCCCTGGGCATTCCCCATGTGGGCGAGCACCTGGCGCAGGTCCTGGCCGCCCGGTTTCCGGACCTGGACGCTCTGAGCCGGGCATCGGAGCAGACCCTGCAGGCCGTCCACGAGATCGGTCCTGAAGTGGCCAGAAGTGTTCGGGCCTTTTTTTCCAACCCCGGGAACCGGAAGGTTGTCCACGACTTGCTGGAGGCCGGGATTTCCCTGGACAATCCTTTGCATGCTGCTACAGTACAGACAAAGTCCCTCCAGGGCCGGACCTTCGTCTTTACCGGCACCCTGCAGAACTGGACCCGGGACCAGGCCAGGGAGATCGTGGAGGGCCTGGGCGGCCGGGTGACCGGATCAGTAACCGGAAACACGGATTACATCGTCGCCGGACCCGGGGCCGGATCCAAGCTGGACAAAGCCAGGAGCAAGGGGATTGCCGTTTTGAGCGAAGAGGATTTTGCCCGGATTATTGGCCAGGAGGCGGGAGACAGTAGACAGTAGACGGTGGGCAGTAGGCAGTGGACGGTGGGCAGAATACGGGAGACAGGGGGCAAGGATCCCTCTTTGGCGGGACTTAGAAAATACCGGGCCGAAAGTTAGCACACAGAAGAGATGGCAAACTCCAAAAATCCACAGGCTACGTCCACGAACCAAAAAATAGAGTCAGGTCTCGGGAGGCAGACATGAGCGAACAGACTACCTACAAAGGCTACACCATTGAGCTCAAAGAACACCAGGACAAGTGTTCGAACTACGCCTTCACCATCTCTGATCCCCAGGGACGGGAGATTAAGAACGTGCCCTTGGGCGGGGAAGACAAAGATTCCGCCCTGGGCAAGGCCAAGGAAATGATCGATTTCGAGCTGGAGTACGCAAAGGAGTAAGCAACGGGCGGATATATTTCCCTGCCCTTTACCCTCGGCCCCATGTTACCCAGAACACACACCGAAAAAACCAGCAGTTTTGAATCGTTAAAGCCCCAGTTCCTCTCCGCCCTGGCCCAAGGCCCGGTGGTGGTCCAGGCCCCCACCGGGACCGGAAAATCCACCCGCCTGCCGGTCTGGGCCCGGGAGATAGGCAGAGTTCTGGTGGTGGAACCCAGGCGCATGGTCTGCCGGTCCCTGGCCCGTTATCTGGCCTGCACACATGGAGTCAGCCTGGGACAGGAAATCGGGTTCGCCACCCGTTTTGAGACCACATACAGCCCCGAGTCAGAGCTGATCTTCGTTACCCCGGGCATTGCCCTGCGCTGGTACGCGGATACAAAGCTGTCCGGGTTCGCCACCGTCATCCTGGACGAGTTCCACGAACGGCGCTGGGATATGGATCTTCTCCTGGCCCTGCTCCGGGCCGATGCCAGGCGGGTGGTTCTGACCTCGGCCACCTTTGCCGGTCCGGAGCTGGCCGGGTACGTGCAGGGGACAAGCCTTGCGGCCGAGGATCCCTCCTACCCGGTGCGCACCGATTATGCTGAAAACACCGCTCTTCCCCGGAGCAAACACCTGGATCAACGGGTGGCCAAGGCTGTGAACCGGGTTCTGGACCAGACCCCGGAAGGAGACGTATTGGTCTTTCTCCCCGGGCGGGGAGAGATCCAGGCAGCCAAGGCCCTTTTGGACAAACGCCTGCCCCCGGACCGGGTCATTGGTCTGCACGCATCCACTGACAGTGCCATCCAGGACGCGGTGCTCACCCCGTCTGAGAAGCAGCGGATCATCCTGGCCACCAACGTAGCCGAGACCTCCCTGACCCTGCCCTCGGTCCGGGCGGTGATCGATTCCGGCCTGGAACGGCGAACTTTCCGGCGCAACGGACGCACCGTGCTCGGCCTGTCGGTCATCTCCCAGGCCTCGGCAGACCAGCGCGCCGGGCGGGCCGGGCGTCTCGGACCGGGACAGTGCCTCCGGCTGTGGGGCAGGCAGGCCAAGCTGGAGCCCTCCACCCCGCCGGAAGTCCTGCGCGAAGACATAACCGATTTGGTGCTCACGGCCGCAGCCTGCGGACACATAATCGAGGATCTGGAGTTCCCCGAGCCTCTGCCCCAATCCGCCCTGGATCAGGCCCGATCCCGTCTTTTGGCCATGCAGGCCGTGGATGCATCAGGCCGGATCACCGATCACGGCCGGGCCTTTATCCGCCTGCCGGTGGACCCCCTTCTGGCCCATCTGATCATGGCCATGCCCGATCCGGCCACCCAGGCCATGATGGTTGACCTGGCCGCCGCCCTTTCGGCTCAGGGCCGGATTCTACCCGGGCTGCCTCCGGACCGGGAACAGGAAACCCTGAAACGCTTCGCCCCTGAGGAATGCGATGCCTTGACCCTGATCCGTTGCCTGCGCAGCACCCCTCCAGCCCGGCTCAAGGTCCTCTCCGGACCTCTGCGGGAAGCCCGGGCGATTGCCGATCAGCTGCGGGATCTGTGCAGACTGCCGCCCCGCAGCGGCGCGCAAGGGCTGCCCAGAAAGCATTTTCTTACAGCGGTTATGCGGGCGGCGCCGGAGCTGCTGTTCATGCGCCGGGTGAAGCGCCCTCAAGCCATGGGCAACGACCATTTGGAGATCCAGATCGCAAGCCAGTCCCGGATGCCCAAGAAAGAGGCCGCTGCCCTGGTCTTTGATCTGCACAGCGTTCCGGGCAAGGGCACGAGCCAGACTCTCAATGTGGGGACCTGTCTCGCTCCTGTGGATACCCAGCTTATTTCCCAAGTCCGGGTCGGCACCCCCTCGTCACCTGTTCCAGTATGGGACGGGGACAACATCTGGCTGGAGCAGACCTGGAGCGTGGCCGGACGCACAGTGCGCATCGAACGGCGCGAACCTCAGGGCCACGAGCTTTGCCTGGCCGTGAGCCGGCTGATCCTGGAGGGCAGCATCCTGCACCCGGCCGGGGAGTGGATTACCCGAGAGGTCCGGGCCTGGAACCTGGCTGTGCATGTGGGCTTTTGCCCGGGGGAATACGTGGATGCCGACCAGTGGCTGACTGACAAGCTCCAGGAAATCGGCCTGCAAGAGAGTGCGGACCTCTCCCTCTTAGAGCCGGATGATCTGTCTTTTGCGGGAATTCCGGATTGGGAGCGGGAACGTTTTGAGCGCAGCTATCCCCGCGGCCTGACCCTGGAGAACATGAGTGTAGAAGTCTCCTATTATCCGGAAAAGCAGGAGATTTTGCTGATCAAGACCGGGGGAGTGCGCAAGACTCCGCCCACGCGGCGGGAGCTCCCGGCCTGGGGGAACAAATGGCGGGTTCGCTTTCGGGACAAAAGCCGGACAGTGGTTGTGGATTAAATTATGCTGTCTCTGCCATAGATTTTTTAACTAGATCAGGAACTTGGATGTCAACAAAATATGAAGAAGGATATATATAATCCTCTCCGCTCTCATCAATAATCCGAATATCTTCTACTTCGAGGTTTTGATCCTCAAGAACAGGATAAATTTTGTGTAACTCCAAGGAAGAAGGATAATCTGAATTATTGATACAGACTACAAATCTAGAGAATGTTTTCATTGATGTACTCATCTTTTATTCCAAATATCTTTTGCGCTTAATTTCCTTCTTTCCAATGCCGTGAGCTTCATACCAATGAAGCTCAGCTAACCTTATATTACCTGATGAATGGCGGATATATGCAATGCCCTTCTTTTTCTTCCAATTGCCCCGCCCGTACGTCCTTTGCAGCCTCCTTATCTCCTTAATCCCAGCACCCTGGGCAATAAGCTCAACCTGATGTATATGACTCACTATTTCAAAAGTCATTGATGTATAATTCTATACTGTTGATAGTGATCAGGTCAATTGTTCCAAACTCTGAGCGGCCATGGCCGTGCTCAACAAGGTATGGGCAAAGGGCAGGAGATAGTCTGAAATCGGAGCCCCCAGGTCGGGCAGAAGCAGCAGATGGCTGATCGGATGGGGAATAAAGCTGGAGAGCTTGCCCTGCCGGGTGAAGGCGGCCTGGGAAATGAGCGTCATCCGGGCGAACCGGCATCCGAAAGTGGCCAGCTCGTCCAAGGCCTGGCCAAAGGTCCGCTCAGAACAGGCGTCGATGAAGATCAGATTGTCCTGCCGGCAGTCGTAGCCCGGCTTGAGCTGGGGCAAAAACCACTGCCCCTGGGCAAAAAACGGGGAGACCGGCGCCGATTGCAGCTCCGGTCCGGCATCCGCCCAAACCTGCTGTATGGACCGGCCCCCACAATAGGCTTCTTCCCAGGCCCGCACCTGGCCCTCCCCATACGCGGCCAGCAGCTCCTCCCGAGGCCCCAGTGCGACGAACTTCTCGCCCACCCTGTTGTCCACCGTGACCAAGGGGCCGTGCGAGCTGGCCCCGAAGGGATACCACTCCACGAGCTTGCCGCCGTGCTGGTCGAATCGCTGCACCCAGGCCAGCCCGTTCCCGGTGGCCGGACCGATGAACAAAGCGGTCAGGTAGTCCCGATTGTCCGCCACCGCCCGGACCAGATCAGCGTGCAGACCGGCATCGTTTTGGACCGCATCGACCATCATCCCGGCCAGGCCGAAGTGCCGGCGCAGGATGCGGGCCTTGTCCGGGGCCTTCTGCTCCCAGATGGAGATGAAGAACAAGGACAGGGCGGCGTACAGGACATCCTGGCGGCAATACAGCTCCTGGGCCTGAAGCGGCGCGTACCCGGACACCCGGTCAAAGGCCCGGGCGAACCGTTCCTGCAGCTGCGGCCCGATCCACAGGCAGTTGGAGGATACGTCGGGCAGAAATCCTTCCAGGACGTAGTCTTCCGGCACCTGAGAGGCCAGAAAGACGATAAGGGCGTCTTCCCCCGGGGCCCGCAGGCTGGCTCCTGGCGAGTCCACCCGGATAGGACAGGCCAGCAGCGCGGACCATTGCTTGGCCACAGTCCTGGCTGTGGCCTCAGCCGCCTTGTCCAGGGGCAGAAAGACCATCTCTCCATCCACTGCCAGCTGCTCCCAGAGCATCTCGGCCAGATCCCGCACCGCCTGCCCCGGCCTGACCATGAGCCGGCTCAAAGCGTCCTTCCGGGCCAAAATCCCGGACAGGGTGCGCAGGTCCCGGTAAATCCTCCCTTCCCATTGCTGGGCCTGCTGCTGTTCCCAGAGTGATGGCTCGTCCCTGTTTTCTGTCCGCGTCTGCAGACCAGAGGACAGCCAGGCCTCGTTCACCCTGTGCAGAGCAGCCGCTTCCTTGGACGGCCCGGGAATGGCCTGAGGCCGGCTGCGGCTGGCAGTCACCGACTTGGCCCTGTTCCGGGGGAAATCCCCGGGCTGGCGTCCATGGGCCAGACCGTAATCCAAGCCGAACTGAAGATAGAAAAACAGATCCACAAAGGGCTGGACCAGATCGTCGACCTTGGGCAGAGTCAGTACCCGCGACCCGCACAACCCGCGGATCGTGTCCAGATCCTCGTGCTCAAAGGTTGTGCACACAAAAGGCACATCCCGGGCGGTCAGGGTCCGCATGCAGGCGATGGACTCCTGCAGCCTGGCCCGGTTGGTGGCATTGACCACAACCAGGTTGTCCGCATTCCACCTGTCGAAGATGTGCGGTTCGACATCCCGGAAGTCAAAGGTCTTGCCCATGGACGTCCAGCTGCTCTCCTCCAGCTTCAGGGCTATTTCTGTTCCAGCCCCCACCGAGTGCTGGGCATCCACGACCAGGTGGCACAGGCTCTGGGCAAAGGCCTTGCACTGCTGCTTGCTCCAGTGCCGGTAGGACTCATCCTCCAGCATATCGGCCAGCACCCGGGGCAGGTCATGCAGCCGCCGTCCCACAGCCGCGGCCTTGCGCCCGTAGCCCAGCTCGCTGAGCAGGGCCAGAGCCAAGAGCTCCGTGCACATGAGCATGCAGAGCATGCTCTTCACCCCGCTGACAGTCACCTCCTCCCCGCTCATGGCCGGAACAACGCCGCCGCTTTTGCGCAGGACCAGGCCCAGATCGGCGAATGGCTTCTCCGTGATTCCCACCGCGGCTATGTGGTTGCTGTGCAGGTCCTTGGCCAATTGCACCATATCCGAGGTTGTTCCGGACCAGCTGAGCATGAGGACCAGGTCCCGGTCCGGATTGATGCTCTTGGCCACGCTTTCGATTTCCACCGGGCTTTGGACCACCACCGGCAGATCCGGGACCAGCTCCTGAATCAGGCTCTTGGCCATGGCCGCCACATGATAGGAGGTGCCCATGCCGACAAGGAAAATGCGGCGCAAAGAGGTCAGTCCCTGCCCGAACCGTCGCCTGAGCAGGCGCATCCGGACCGGCAAACCGGCCAAATCCGGATGCCCATCCGGGGGGAGATAGGCGCCGAGTATCTCCCGCAGCCGGTCCGGGATCTCCTGCACATGGGTCTGATAAAAGGTCTGGTTCAGGTTGCGCTTGATCTGGATCGGGGACAAGCGGGTGGTGAAGGGTTCGATCTCCCCCTGCTCCCGGCCGTCCAGATCGGCAATGCTCACTTCCCGCCTGCACTGCTCCCCATGCCAGCGGCTGGTGATCCGGGCCAGGAGCTCCTCGCCCTCCAGGGGCACGACCTGGACCTGAAATCGGTCCAGCACGGCCTCCTGCCTCTTTTGGGATTCGGTCTTCGCATTGCCCTTTGGCGCCATGACCAGGGAAGCCTGAGACTGATCCTCCATCAGCCGCTGCAGCTTTCCGGCTTCTTCCTGGATCATGCTCTGGGGAAAGAGGCCCAGAGCGGCATTCACATCCGAGACCAGCATGAACTCGTCGGTCTCCGGCCGCTGGACCACAAACACCGGACGGTTGTGGCTGGCGGCAAAGACCCGACTGGGGGCAACAAGGCTGATTCCGGCCACGGCCACCTGCCCGCCGTCCTGGATCATGACCCGCATGGCCTGGACAAAGGCCAGCTCCTCGATCTCCTCGGCACTGGCTCCCTGCAGACGTTTGTAGACCTGATGATCAATGGCCTGGCTGCCCACGGCCAGGTCGTCCAGCCCCAGCAAGACCTGCTGGCGGACGGCATCGTATCTGGACTGCTCCCGGGAGAGGACCTTGGCGTACAGCCCCCAGAGCTGGGCGAAGTATTCCGTCGAGTTCTCGCTGCGCAGATGAATTCCGGCCACCCGGGTCAGAAACTGCCGGACCCGGGACTCGACCTCAGTGCTGAACTGTCCGTTGACGCAGGCACAGCGCATCCCCTCCTGATCCAGAAAAGGATGCGTATTGCTCAGGGTGACCTGGGATTGAATGGCCCATCGCCCGTGGGCCAGGACAGGCTGACTGACGGCCTGCAAAAGCCGGGGATGGGTCTGCCCCGGAGAGCTGCCGGCCCAGGGCGGCGCCACCCGGCCGAACTTGGAGGCCTCCTCCTGCTGAACATGGATATACGCGGCTGCGGCAGCCAGGCCGTAGACATTGAGGGCCCGTTCAGCTCGGTACAGGCTCTGCCAGTGCAGTCCGGGAAGCTTCTTCCCGGTTTGGAGCTGGACAAAGATATCCTGTATCCCCTCGCTCATCCGGCCGCTGTGGGCCACACGGCTCAGGACCAAAGAGTCCAGGAGGCGAAACAGATGCCGGACCCCGTCCCGGTCATAGTCGGCGGGAATGTACAACCTGGTCCTGACCAGGGCCTGCCAGAGATAGCGGCGGGCATAGGCCGGACGGCCGGAAATCCCCTGCTCTTCCCGCAGAGGGCGCAACGGGCGGCCCTGCTCGACCAGTCCCTCGAACAGACGTTCCCAGTCCTCAAGGACGCTGGACACGGCCAGAGGCAAGGCCCCTTCTGCGGACATCTGCTCCAGGGTCTCGCCCAGGGTATGGGCCAGAATGGACTTGACCACCAGCGGGGGGAGATCAAGGTCCACTATGCAGGTCTGAATCATTTGCCGCAGGTCCTGGGCAGATGTGATCCGAAATCCGCTTTCCGCCCCTGGAGCACCCGGCATGCCCGGATCCAGCCGTCGGCCTTCCTGCTCATCCTGCAGCTCGGACCAGGCGGGGGGAGAGACATCCCCGTTATGTATCCGGGTGCATGCCTCCAGCGGCAATCCCTCGAAGTGCACAAGGCGGCGCTGCCCTTCACGGACCCCCTCGGGTCCAGAATCCGGGGAGACGAAGCAGGAGATCAGCTCCGCACCGGTGCGCACGGTCAGCGGCCGGCGGTTCAGGCTCTGAACCAGCTCAATGACTGAGCCCACGGCCTTCCTGGTCCGCACTGGCTCCAGCTCGTCCCCGAACACGCCTACCCCGGTGCTGTCCGGGGCTCGGTAAATAATGGACCACATCCCGGTGAGAATTCGGGTCAGCGGATTCTCCGCCTGCCCCCAGTAAACGACTATGCCGCACATTGGTTATCCATATCTTCGGTCTGCTAAAAGACAAAGCAAAAGCCGGAGAGAACTCCGGCTTTTGGGCATGAAACTGCATCCGCAGCAACCGCATGAACTAGATCAGGCCGTTGGCCTTCAGCCAATCCCGGGCGGTCTTTTCTTCATCCTTGTTTTCCAGATCCACCTTGGCGTTCAGCTTCTGCATTTCCTCGGTGGTCAGCTTCTCGGACAGAGGCTGGAAGATCTCTTTCAGCTCAGGGTACTTTTCCAGGGCATCCTCACGGACCACCGGGCACGGATTATAGGTTGGAAAGTAGCTTTTGTCGTCCGCCAGGGTGATAAAACCAAAGGCCGCGATCCGTCCGTCAGTGGCAAAGCCCATGGAGACATCCACGTTTCCGTCCCGCAGGGCCTGGTAGACCAGTCCGGAGTCCATCTTGCGCACCTTGCCGTAGGGGACCCGGAAGTCATAGAGCCGCATCAGGGGCTTGAAGCCGTCCGGACGGGCCCAAAACTCGGAATTGACCCCGATGGTCAGTTCATCCGGATTTTCATTCATATACTGGGCCAGATCGCTGATGGAAGATATCCCCAGCTCTTGGGCCTGGTCCTTGCGCATGAGCAGGGTGTAGGTGTTGTTGAACTGCAAAGGCTCCAGCCAGATCAGTCCATTCTCGGCATCCGCTTTTCGAACATACTCGTACACCTTTTGCTTATCACTCATGATTTCCTTGTCGTCCTGCTTCAAGAAGACGGTGTAGCCGGTTCCGGTGTACTCGAAGTACATATCGATCTGTCCGTGCTCCAGGGACTGACGGCAGACCGTGGAGCCCACCCCGGTCTTCATGGTTACGTCGAATCCGTTTTCCTCCAGCAGGACCTTGGCAAAATTGGCCAGGATGTACTGTTCGGTAAAGTTCTTGCCTCCGACTGCAATCTCCTTTTTGGCCAGGGCCTGGCCGGGAACCAGCAGGCAGAGCCCAAGCAGGACTCCAAGACTTGTTACCAGCAGTTTATGCATGGACATAGCACACCTCCTCTTCGGTTTATGTGATAATGAACACAATATGCAGTGTGAGCACCATCAAGCCTGCTCCAGCCGCAGGCCCCTGGAAATAAGCACAAGCCCCAGGAACTCGCACAGATAATCCGCCAGCAGGGCCAGGAGGATGGTGGGTATGGCTCCGGCCAGGAGCTTATCCGTGCGCATCAGGTCAATGCCCATAAAGATCTGCTCCCCGAGCCCGCCGGCCCCGATCAGAAAGGCCAGGGCCGCCGTTCCGATACAGATAACCAGAGAGACCCGAAACCCGGTGAGCATGACCTGCATGGCGTTGGGCAGTTCCACGTGCCACAGGATCTGACGGTTGTTCATGCCCATGCCCCTGGCCGCGTCCAAGAGCCAGTTGGGCACGGAATTGATCCCGGCCAGGGTGTTCCTGGCAATGGGCAGAACCGAGTAGACGAACAAAGCGAAAACAGCCGGCTCGAACCCAATGCCCATGAAGCTCATGACAATGGCCAGAACAGCCAGGGAGGGAATGGTCTGCCCCAGGCCGACGATGTACATGACGATGCCGGCGTATTTCTTCATCCTGGCCCGGGTGAAGATAATGCCCACCCCGACTCCGAGCAGGGTGGCCAGGAGCATGGCCACCGCCACCATGACCACATGCTGACGGGCCAAGGCCAGTACATAGGCAAACTCGTACGGATCGGCCATGTATTCAAGCATCCCGGTCCGATCCAGGAGCACTCCGGCTGTCAACAGCAAAAGGACCAAAATGAGACGATACACCCGGGTCAGAATGCTAGCCATGCCGCAACCTCCTGCCCACTTTGATTCCTTGGGGGGTCACCATATGCTCCAGTCCGGCCATGAACCCGTCCACGAAGACGGCCAGGACAGAAACCAGGACGGCTCCAGTCAGAATCATCGGTTCATAGGAGCGGCCGATGCCCTGCTGGATGAGCACCCCCAGCCCTCCTGCTCCGATATATGCGGCAATGGCCGCGATCCCGATGCTCATAACCGCGGCCGTGCGCAGTCCAGCGATGATCACCGGGACGGCCAGGGGGATCTCTATCTCCCGCAGCCTCTGCCAGCTGGTCATCCCCAGCCCCCGCCCGGCATCCACGATCTCCGGGGGGACATTCTGAATAGCCACATACGTGTTCCGGATGATCGGCAGCTGGCTGTACAGAACAAGGGCAATGATGGCTGGAAGCTTGCCCAGGCCGTAACCGAACGGAGCCAGTAAGGGGATCATGATCCCGAACAGGGCTATTGACGGGGTGGTCATGAAGATATTGGCCGTGTTCAGTACCTTGCTGGCCAGACTCTTGTTCCGGGTAATGGCGATCCCGATGGGCACCCCGATCACAATGGCCAGGGAACAGGCCATGCCGACAATGAATATGTGCTCCAGGGTCAACTCAATACACTTAGGGGTATTGTTGACTATATAGTCCCATACCATCATCTGGACACCGCCTCAGCTAGGGTTTTGCCTGCCTGATTCCGTCTCTTCCCCGGAATACATTTCCAATATCCGCTTCTGGATATGATCGTAGGCGATTGTGCCGGCAAAATTGCCTTCCTCGTCCATAACCGCCAGAACCCGCATGTCGTGCATGAGCATGAAGGACATGACGTCTTTTAAGGCCATGTCCTGGTCCACCCGGACCGGATAGGGCACCGCCAGCTCCTTGACCGGCGAATGCTCCTCCCGCAGATGCCGCCTGTGCACATACCCGATGGCCTTGCCCTTTCTCAGGACCACCAGGTGGCGGAAATCGTGCTCTTCCAAAAACTGCAGAGCCTCTTGGGCTGTTGTGTCTCCCTGGACCACATTGTCCGGGCTGCGGTCCATGACCTCGTGCACATGGATCAGGCCCATTATCTTCAGGGCCCGGTCAGCGCCCACAAAATCGGCAATATACTGATTCTTGGGCTGAGCCAGGATGGTTTCCGGATTATTGTACTGCTCCAATCGGCCCTCGGAAAAGATGGCAATCTTGTCCCCCATTTTGATCGCTTCATGGATATCGTGGGTGACAAAGGCAATGGTCTTTTTCAGCTTGCGCTGCAGGCGGAGGAACTCGTTCTGAATCTCCTCCCGGTTGATGGGATCAATGGCTCCAAAGGGCTCGTCCATGAGCAGGATGTCCGGATTCGCGGCCAGGCACCTGGCTACCCCGATCCGCTGCTGCTGCCCCCCTGAGAGCTCGGCGGGATAGCGGTTTCGAAAGGCCGCCGGCTCCAGCTGGACCATGCTCAAAAGCTCGTCCACCCGCTCCTGGATGTCCTGCTTTTTCCAGCCCAGAAGCTTGGGCACGGTGGCGATATTGTCCGCGATGGTCTTGTTTGGAAACAGACCGATCTGCTGAATGGCGTAGCCCATGGTTCGTCGGAGCTTGACCTGGTCCACGCTCATGATGTCCTGTCCGTCAACTGTGATTTTTCCCCGGGTAATGGCCAGCAGCCGGTTGGTCATCCGCAAGAGGGTCGTTTTTCCGCATCCCGAGGGACCTAAGAAAATGACCAGATTCCCTTTTTCTATCTCAAAGGACACATCTCGCAAAGCAGTGACTGCATCAGGCCCGGATCCAAATATCTTGGTCACATTCTCATAGGTTATCATTTGCTCTGGACCTCCTTCTCCCCTTCAGAGCTCGGAATCTGCCTGTCATTTCCACAGTAACTGTAGGTTACACCATGTGCTTCGTCAAGCACATATACATGCATCTACATGTTTTTACCCTCAAAGTATCCAGGCGATCTGCGTGGACAGCCGCAGTGTCTTGCCTGTACAGCATCCAGGCCATCAGCCTTGAATCGATTCATCGGCTCCGGGCGTGCGGGTGTTCAGCCCTGGCCAAACTTCAGTGACCTTCTTCCGCTGTCAGAATCCGCAACAGCGCGTTCACCTCGTCAAGCTCTGCACACCGTCCCACAAGCCGTTCGAGCTCTGCGGCCCGCCGCCCGGGGACAACCCCGTGAACCACAGAACGGAACTTTTCCCCCAGCTCCTGGTCACTGGGGGGATCTTCCGCGTCCCATCTGGCCTGCACCAGCCCGGAGTCGAATAGGTGGCCGTCACTCGTGGTCACCTGCACCCTGGCCCGGCGCTCCTGCGGAAAGCGGGCACTCATCTCAGGATCTTCCACCACGTGTATTCGCGCAGCCAGGGCACATACCCGTTCCTCCCCCAGCACTTCGGCGCACAGCTCACTGGGCCCCAGCCTGCCGGCATACGCGGCTGCAGCCAGGGGGTACTCAAGGCTGTACTGGGCCTGCTCCGTATTCTCCGGCGTCCTCCCAGAAAGGCAGACTCCGTGATGAAAGGTGCGCACATCTATCCTGAACATATTTTGAGGCGAAATACAATGTTTTGCCTGCACCTGAAGCAGTCCTTCGACTGCCGGCTGGGCCCAGCGACAGATGGCATGGGGCTTGAAGTACAGATTGTCCATCTCCCAGGCATTCCCCAAGGTGGACCAGATCTCACGGACCGCATCCCCGTCCACAGTCAGGGCCGGAGCCCCGGTGAATCCAGATCTGGCCAGCATGGCCGCGCTGACCCCGGTCATGGCCCTCCATCCGGACCCGTCCTTGAGCATGGTCGGATGATCGATGCAGCGCATCATCTGTGATCTGGGGCCGTGGTACTCGGCAATCCCCAGGGCGTGCCTGGTCTGATCACAATTTAGTCCCCAAAGCCGGGAGCAGGCCGCAGCACAGCCCAGGGCGTTCCAGGCCCCGGAGCTGTGGTAGTCCGGGGAGGTGGCGTGCAGGGCGATACCGGCCCGCAGGGCGACTTCATACCCCACTGCCAGGGCAGTGAGAAGCTCCCGGCCGCTCACCCCGGTCTCCCCCCTGGGCGAGAGCGCGGCAAACAGGGCTGGAACCACGGCCGCACCGGCATGTCCTTTGGTCACCGGATGTCCGTCGTGCATATCCAGGGCGTCGACGGTCATCCCGTGAGCCAGGGCCGCCCCGGGCTTGGACACCTCCGTTCCGTTCAGCCAGAGCCTGCTCCCCTGCCCTGCGTACGCCTCCCGGACATGAGCATAGATTATCCTGGACAGCTCTGTCTGGCTCCCGCTGAAGGCCACACCCACGGTATCCAGCAGGCAGCGCCTGGCCTGGGCCTGGATCCGGGTAGGCAAGGCATCCCAGTCCAGGTCATGGATAAAGGCGACCGGATCCACCAGCCCTCTCATGACCTGAGAAATGAGAGCAACCGCTTCTCCCCGGCCGGACGCAGGCCAAACTCCTCCCCTGCTTCCAGCAGGGTACGGACCACATCCCGGGCATAGCCCCGGGAACAGGTGAACGCAAAGCCTTCCCGTTCCGGATCCAGGCCCAGGAGGGCTATCTGGCAGGGCACGTGGGCCAAGGGCCCCTGGATCAGACAGGGAGAGGTCCGCTTCGGGTCAGCCAGATCCAAGCTAGACACCTTTTCCGAGACCGCCAGGGACTGCGGCCCCACAAGGGCCAGGCAGAGGGTGTTTTCCCGGATGTCGGTATACGCACGGTCCTCGGGCATGTCCTCTCCACCCGGCCCCAGATGCCAGACAGCGGCCTGGGTCCGATTCATTCGGTTGATGAGGGCATTCTCCCCCAGCCGACACTGGCCGGGGGTTTCCGGAATCTCCAGTCCGCAGGGGCGAAACCTGCTCAGGTCCCGATCCTGGACATCCCACCTGGGCAGATGGGAGAGGTCGACAAGCCAGGGACCGTCCTGTTCATCCGCGTACTCCGTGACCACAGTCCAGCCTTCCTGTTCGTGGCTTTGCACCGGCAAGGCATCGAAGTGGACCGGAGAGGTTCTGTATGCGTGGGACATAGTGGCTTTCCTTTGTAATTCGCGAACTACACGGAAGATGCAGAAAACGGGATGTTTTTCAAAGGGCCATTCTCCTTCCTCCCGTGTATTCCGCGTGTTCCGCGGTCAAAAGATATGAAAGATGCTTGTAGTTCTGTTTCTTACTGATCTCTGACTTCTGATCATGCCATGGCGCGACTGACATCTCGCAAGTGCATTACCTGCTTTTGTACTCGCCGCTACATCCGCATCCGCTTCCCTTGGGGATCATAAAAGGGCATTGCGGTCACAGTCGCGTACTGCAGCTCCCCCTGGCATTCGTTTTCATACACGGCCAGCCTGGTCCCTTCCCGGGAATAGGGGCCTTGGACCAGGGCCATGCCGATGACCGAACCCATGGTCGCACTGTGCCGAATGGTCCCGATGTACCCGATGACCCGGTCGTCCACGATCACGCACCCGTCTCCGGGCACATGATCGGCTTTCTCCATCTGGATCCCGACCAGCTTCAGCCGGCTGGGATCGCTCTCCGCCTGGCGCAGGGCATCCTCGCCCACAGCCGCGATATCCTTGTTTCTGGCCCACAAAAAGCCCAGGCCCAGGTCCAAAAGATTGGTCCTCTGTTCGGACTCCTGGCCCAAAATAACGTGGCCCTTCTCCATGCGCAGGATGTTCTGGGCCTCCACCCCGTAGGGATTGATGCCCAGATCCCGACCGGCCCGGCTCAGCTCCTCCCAGGCCGCGGCCATGTACGAGGACGGCACATGCAGCTCATAGGACAGCTCACCCACAAACCCCAGGCGCATGGCCCGGACCGGAACGCCGATCCGCAGATCAAAGTCCATCCACTGGGCAAAGGAGAAGGCCTGGTTGGAGACGTCGGCCTCGGTCACCTTCTCCAGCACTTCCCTGGCCTTGGGTCCGGCCAGATTGATCACCCCGATCCCGTCTGTCAGATTGACCAGATGAAAATCCCAGTCCTCGTAGCGGGTATGGTACCGGATCCACTCCACTGTGGCTCCGGCCCGGCCGCTGGAGGTGGTGAACATATAGTCGTTCTCGCCCACCTGCCAGACCACCCCGTCATCGATCACGCACCCGTCGTGGTTGCACATGGCTGAGTACTTGATCCGCCCCGGCCGGATCCTGGACATGTCTCCCACATACACCCGCTGCAGGGCCTTTTCCGCATCCGGGCCGTGGATCCGGAAGTTGCCCAGGGTGGAGGCATCCAGCATGCCGACGTTGGTGCGCACATTGGCCACCTCCGGGCCTACGTCCAGGTCCGGGGAGAAGTATCTGGCCCGCTTCCAGACCCCGGCCCGGCGAAAGACACCCCCTTCCCGGACCTGGATGTCGTGAATCGGGGTCCGCTTGGTCATCTCATGGGTGCTCCCGGCATAAGTGACCAGCGGGACCGGGCAAAGGGGCGGACGGACCGTGGTCGGGCGCACGCTGGAAAACGGTTCTGCCTTGTGCTTGGCCACCAGAAGGGGAAGGTTGTGCCCCGGAATGCCCCCCTGTCCGGGGCCGGTGCCTGCGGAGCTGAAGCGCTTGATCAGCTCCGGGACGTCAAAGCCCTGGGCCAGGGCCTGTTTGATGTTCTTTACGCTCACATCCTCGTCGAAACAGACAAAGCTTTTGCGTCCGGAAACCGGAGCAATGACCAGCTTGGACCCGGAACCAGGACCGGGCAGTGCGTCCATGGCCTGCCCGGCGGCTTCCAGTTCCTGCCCGCAGTCCCGGCCGCAAAATGATGCAGCCTGCAGACCGGCCAGCCGTCCGGAGGCCTCGATGCTTCCTGCGTGGTCCAGGCCCCACAGCCGGCCGGCGGGAAATACTCCGGCCGGGTAGGCAACAGGCAGAAAATACCCGGTCTGCTGATCAAACTCGAACCTGGACTGGATCAGGCTCAAGGGATCAGTCACCGGGGTCAGCCCTGCGGAGGCGACCAGGACATCGCAGGCCACCTCCCGGGTGACAGTGCCTTCGATGCTGCTGATCCGTGCCCCGTTCACTGTGGGCCGGCCCAGTGCCTCCTGGGCCACCCACCCGGGGTAAAAGGGGATGTTTCGTTCTCTGAGGCCCTGCACAAGATCCGGGTCCTGGCCCTCTTCTCTGCAGTCGGCCACAGCCTGGATTCCAAGCCCCAGATCGTGAAGATCCAAAGCCGCTTCCAGTCCCAGATCGTGCCCCACGGAAAACACGGCCTGGGTTCCGGGCAGAAGGCCGTAGGTCTTGGCCAGCCGATGGGCGCAGCCGACCTGCATCACTCCGGGCCGCTCATTGTTCTCAAACAGCAGGGGCCGTTCCCGGCAGCCGGTGGCTACAACCAGGCTTTGAGCCCGGATCTCGATGTAGCGCTGCTCAAAGCCGTCTTTGGGCCCACCCTGCTGGAAAGCGGTGATCAGGTTGTCTGTGTAGGCCCCGACCATGGAGGTCCGGGTAAAAACCCGGATATTGGCCCGCTCTCTGACCTGTGCCGTCAAATCCCTGCCCCGTTGGTACAGGGGCTGGCCCTGGGCCGAGACCGCGGACCGGTAGTCGAAAAAGCCGCCCAGCCAGGGCCTGGCCTCGAGGATGATCACCCGCAATCCCTGGTCCGCAGCCTCCAATGCTGCACACATCCCGGACGGTCCTCCGCCCACGACGCAGACATCGGCCCCGGGGTAGAGCTCGTCATAGGTTCCCCCAACCTCAAGATCCGGATCCAGCCGTCCCAGCCCGGCCGCGCGGCGAACCACCTTCATGGCCAGGGGCCATATTTTGGCCGGCTTGTGCATGGTCTTATAGTAGAACCCGGCCGGCATGCACCAGTCAAAACGATCCATGATCCCCATCAGGTCCCGTTGCGCCGACCCCTTGACGTTTTGCTCCCTGACCCTCTGCCGGTCGGTGAGCTGGGTGGTCTCGGTCCGCACATTGGGGATCCCGTTTACCTCCATCATGGTGTTGCTGCATTCCCCATCCAGGCTGTACAGCCCCCGGGGACGGTGGTATTTCAGGCTGCGGCCGTAGACCCGGACCCCGTTGGCAAACAGGGCGGTGGCCAGGCTGTCGCCCTCCAGGCCGAAAAAGGTCTCCTTCTTGTACACAAAGGGGATCGTTCCCTGAGGATTAACCCGCAGCGTGGGCATGTTGGTCAGCCGTTTCATGTTCTCTCCTCCGGATTTTCCACCTCTACATTGGCCACCGTATCCCGGAAGATGGTGAACCAGCTCCCGCAGCCGTCCCGGTGGTACCACCATTCTTTCTGAACCCCGGCCGTACAGGAGTTCATGTGTACATATTCCGCCCACTGCCTGGGATCCATATCCTGTCCCCAGGGGTAGGCCCCCTTGTCCTCTCCGCCGTAGCGGAACTCGTATCCATTTCGTCTGCCGCAAACCGGGCAAGTGATCATCAAAGCCATGAAAACACCTCTGTTTTCTGGTGTCAGGTGTCGGGTGTAATGACGGGGGACAAACTTCCGCCAGAGGCGGAGCTGACCACCGGCCACCGTATTAATTGTCCGGAGTATAGTTGACCAGCGCCGCGGTCTCGCCCATCAGCTTGTGCTGTTCGTAGCGGCGGAAGGTAAACGGCCGCAAGCGCTGCGGGCATTCGCCGGTGGCCATGTACTCGGCCATGTACCGGCCGGTCGCGGTCGAGGACTTGAACCCGAAGTACCCCCATCCGCAGTTCATGAAAAATCCGTCCAGGGGATCGTTGCCGTCCATGATCGGGGCCATGTCCGGGGTCATATCCGCCAGGCCGCCCCAGGCCCGCATGAACTTCACTCCCCGCAGACAGGGCAGAAACTCGGTCAGGGCCTCGGCCTGATGCTTGATGTATCTGGCCGTGACCTGGGTGGTGTAGTTGGGCCAGGGGTCCATGTGCGCACCAGTGGCGATCTCGCCTTTCAGGGTCTGATTGCAGTAGACGTGATAGGCCCCGGAAGAGACCACATGGTTGAGCAGTGGTTTTAAGGGCTGGGTGACCATGGCCTGGATGGTCAGCACGCTGATGGGCAGCTTCAGCCCCAGCAGATGCGATATGATCCCGGCTGAATACCCTCCGGCCGAGACCATGACCTTTGGAGTGGAGATGTGTCCTCTGGATGTATCCACTCCGGTTACCTTGCCCTGTCTGGTGGATATCCCTTGGGCCTCGGTCTGCTGCAGGATATCCACGCCCAGCTTGGCCGCCCCCTTGGCCAGCCCCCAGACCACGGCATCGTGGCGGACGATTCCCCCGGGTGGATGATACATTGAGCCATGGATGGGGTGGGTGATGTCCTGGGAAAGGTTCAAGGCCGGGACCAGCTCCTTGGTCTGCTTGGCGTCCAGGACGTGGCTCTCCACCCCCAGGAACTGGGCGGTGGACACATTCATCCTGGCCGCCTTCATGGCCGCCTCGCTGTGCATCAGGTTCACGTTCCCGCAGTTGTTGAACATCAGGTTGAAATCCAGTTCCTTGGTCAGCTGGGGCCAGAGGTCCAGGGCATCCTTGTACAGGGGCACGTTTTCCTGGGTTCGCTGATTGGCCCGGACAATGGCCGTGTTTCTGCCCGCCCCGCCGAATCCGATAAACCGCTTTTCCACCACGGCCACATTGGTCATCCCGTGCTCTTTGGCCAGATAATAGGCTGTAGCCAGATTGTGCAGTCCGCCGCCGATGAGCACTGCGTCGTAATGCTTCTTCTGCTCCGGCTGTGGTCCCCAGAGGGGCTTTTTGGTGCCAAACATGGAATATCTCCACTTGATTGATGGGCGTTTTGCTGCTTTGGAAAGCTTGAAGCGCCGGCAGAGCCGGTGGCGGAGAGTCTCCCGGCCGGAGACGCTCTTCATCCGCACCCGGGACAAAGGAAGGCCCCTGTCCCTGCCGGTCCTCTCCGCGTCATCCTCGAACAATCCGGCAACCGATCTCGTGCGTTCACCCGCTGGCCGAATCAGCCCCGCAGATTGCGGGGGCGCCGACCCTGGCCGCCAGCATCCTCTGTTACAGGAGGATGGAATATTTCTCCCGGATGGCGGCGTCCACATCCTCCGGGATGTAGCTTTTTTCCGCCCGGTCCAGGATCG
The DNA here is from genome assembly GCF_000620765.1 of Desulfovermiculus halophilus DSM 18834. Lineage (NCBI taxonomy): Bacteria > Pseudomonadati > Thermodesulfobacteriota > Desulfovibrionia > Desulfovibrionales > Desulfohalobiaceae > Desulfovermiculus > Desulfovermiculus halophilus. Next base: position 198,698 of record NZ_JIAK01000006.1, on the reverse strand, counting down.
AGTCGACCATCTTGCCGGCCCGCTTCCAGGCGTCCAGCCCCCCGGCCTGGGCCCAGGTCGCCCGGTCGCTGCGGTCGGTGATCCCGTTGCCCATGTAGTATTCGTCATACATGTGCTCAAAGGTGTGATCCGCGGTGATGAACTCCCCGCCGACGTCCACTTCCTTGATCACCTCACTGGCCAGATGCTCGGGATCGACGCAAATGCCCTGCAGAACCCTCCGGGCCATGCCGATGATCTCGTCGTCCAGGACAAACTGCTCATAAGCCAGGCCAAGCATGGATTCCAGCATGCCGGCTGCATGGTGGACGTAGTTGGAGCCGCCCATGGCCGCGAGCAGAGTGGTCATCCCTTTTTCCCATCCGGCCTGGGCGTCCGGGAGCTTGGAATCCGAGAGCCCGGAGGAGTTGTAGTTCGGGACCTGAATATGATGCGCGAGCTGATGGATGGCCGCATTCATCATCCCGCACTCCACCGCTCCGCCGCAGTAGTTCATGCTCTTCAGATCGGCCCGGCCGGGGATGCCCCCGTACAGCACAGGCGCCCCGGGATTGGTCAGCTGACACAAGGCAATCCCGGCCATCTGCTCCGCATGGCACTGGGCCAGGGTCCCGGCCATGGTCAGGGGAGAGGTGGAGCCGGCCATTGGAGCGCCGGACAAAGCGACCGGGATATTGTTCTTGACGCACTCCAGCATGATCCGGACCGGCTGGGTGCTGAGCTTGAGGGGGCTGATGATGAACGAGGTGATGATGGAGAAGAACGGCTTCTTCTGCACCCCCTGCAATCCGCCGGCCAGAAGGGCGGCCAGGTCCAGAACCTTGTGCAGCTCCTGCTCGTTGTTCACCCCGGCCATGACATGCTTGGCCGTGGCCTTGAAGCAGGTGTAGAAGACGTTGACATCGTAGGCGGTGTCCGGGATATCCGTGGGTATGCACGGACGGAGAAAAAAGCTTATATTCTCCAGCTGATCCACCAGCCGGCCCAGGTTGTACAGATCACTCAGGGTTGTCGATCTGGCCTGTCCGGTCTCCCTGTCCAGGATCCGGACCGCAGCCCCTCCGGTTCCCAGGTGAACGGCGTGCTCACTCAGATCCAGATCATACTCTCCGTTCCGGCTGGAGAGCACAACCCGGCTGGGTGCCTTGGCCACGTTTTCCTCCACCACCTTCCGGGGGAGGTAGACCTTTCGTTTCTCCTTATCCACCGTGGCCCCGGCCTGGACCAGGACATCCACCGCCTGGTCCAGGCCGGGCTCGAACCCGACCCCGACTTCTTCCAGAAGACGAAGGCTGGCTTCATGCACAGTGTGCATCTGCTCTGCACTCAAAGGCTGATAGCAGCCGCCGGAAACGCTGTGTATACCCATAGGCACTCCTGAACTGTGACTGTTTACAACATTTTTTATTTTCTACCCTTTGAAGCAAATAATGTCAAAATGAAAATAATATTTCATATACTCCGTTTTTTTCGCTGCCCCGGGTCACCGCTGCAAAATCCTGTACCGGCTGAAGAGAAACCGCCCGGAGGAATTTTTTCGGCCTCGCACCATCCAAAGAACCAGACAAGACACCGGCACAAAAAGAACTTCGAATCTGAGCCTATCCCGAAAAGGGTCAGCCCCGCCCTGCTCACAGCCCAGCTCGTCCCGCATCGGATCAAGGCAGGAATGAAATGTTTTCAGAAAATATTTCATCCCAGGGCTGAGCAAAGGCGTTTTGATCCAGATTTTTGCTCTCATTTGCATGAAAATAATGCTCTAACATCCTGTTTTTACAGGATGTATTATTTTCATGCTTCGTTGTGCCTGCGCCTTGGCAGGCATGTGGGTTAGTTTATGGATCCCGATCCCGATAGCGATTCCGAACCCGAAGAAAGAAAATCACAACAAACGGATGCACTGGCCGCTCATTCTTCGCGCCAGGGATCCTCAGCGTTATCAGGATCCGATTGGGTAGCCACTTCCAGTCGGTATCGGTATCGGTATCGTTTGTATGCTTCGTTAGCGCAAGCGTGCCTGTGCTTTGGCAAGCATGTGGGTTTGTAAAATCCACGCGGCAGGTTCAAGAACAAAAAAAGCCCGTGCAGGAGGTTGACGTCCTGCACGGGTTTTTAGGATGGACAAAGAAAAGGCCCCGTTTCTGGGGCAGGGGAAGAGGATGCTGATCAGTCCTGGGCGCGGGCCAACTCGCCCCCCAGGTCCAGGGCTTGTTTGTTCAGATCCACGAACTGGGCCGGAACCCGGGCCTTGATCACCTCGAGCAGGGACTCCAGCCGGACGATACCGGTCAAGGCCTGCAGGGCCCCCAGCATGCAGATGTTTAAGACAATGGTCTTTCCAATGCGCTCCTGTACCGAGCGGTATAAGGGAAGGCTGACCTGCCTGGCATCCGCCTTGCGCTTGGTCTGAACCAAGGCACTGTCCGTGAGCAGGAGGCCTCCGGGACGGATGATCCCAAAGGACTGATCATAGGCTTCCTGGGTCAGACAGACCAGGATGTTGGGCTGAGTCACTTTTGGAAAGTTGATCTCGGTATCATCGATGATGATATCCGAGCGGGTCACCCCTCCCCGGGCCGCAGCCCCGTAGGACTGGGCCTGCACTGCGTTCAGCCCTTCATGGATCACCGCGGCTTCGGCCAGGATGATGGCAGCAGTGATCAGCCCCTGTCCGCCGGAGCCGGAAAAAACGAGTCGACATCGTTCCATAGGTCTATCCTTTGTGCGCAGCTTGAATCAGGCGCTCGTATTCCGAGCAGTATTCCGGAGTATCCTTGTGCACGAACACCCCCCGTTCAATGAGCTCGGGGTTGTTCTCCAGGGCCTTGGATCCGACCTGGGCGGTATTGTCTTTTAAGAACTCCAGCATGTTCACCGCACTGCCCAGCTTGTTCCGCCGCCCGAAATGGGTCGGGCACGGGGAGAGGATCTCGACGACTGAAAAGCCCTTGTGGCTGATGGCCTGCTTCAGATACTTGGTGATCTCCTGAAAGTGGTAGCTGGTGGTTCGGGCTACGTAGCTGGCACCGGAGGCAGTGGCCATGTGCGCGATATCAAAAGACTGGTCGATGGTCTGCAGGGGCGCGGTGGTCGCCTTCAGTCCGGTACCGGTCAGGGGAGAGAACTGCCCTCCGGTCATGCCGTAGATGCGGTTGTTCATGATCACCGCAGTGATGTCCATATTCCGGCGGCAGGCGTGAATGAAGTGATTGCCGCCGATGGCCAGGGCATCTCCGTCCCCCATGGGAACAATGACCTTCAGGTTGGGCTGGCTCATCTTCACCCCTGTGGCAAAGGCCAGGGCCCGGCCGTGCAGGGTGTGCAGGGAATGAAAGTCGACATACCCCGAGATGCGCGAGGAGCATCCGATTCCGGAGACCATGACCAGCTCGTTCTTGGCCAGCCCCAGATCTTCCACCGCCCGCAGCATATTGTTCAGCACAATGCCGTGCCCGCACCCCGGGCACCAGATGTGTGGGAAAAAGCGTTCCCGGATGTAGTTTCGAAAGGACATGGGCTATACCCCCCTTCCCTGGATCAGCCGGAGCATGTTCTTGATATCCGTGGGGGTAATAAACTCCCCGTCCACCCTGTTGGCCAGAAAGACCCGCTCCGGCCGGTCCACGGCCTTCTTCACCTCCTGGACCACCTGGCCCATATTCATCTCCACCACAACCACGGACACGGCCTGGGCGCATTTCTCCCGGACCAGCTGGGCCGGGAAGGGCCACAAGGTCTGCAGCTCCAGAAGGCCGAGCTTCTCGCCCCGGTTGCGCCGGTTCTTGACGATATGCAGGGCGGACCGGGCTGTGGAGCCGTAGGAGACCAAAACACAGGTGGCGTCTTCCAGAAAGTATTCCTTGTAGTGGGTGATCTGATGCACACTGTTCTCGATCTTGTCCACCAGATGGTGGATAAGGCCGTGGATAATCTTGGGGTCGCTGGTGGGAAATCCCCACATGTCATGGTACAAACCGGTGACATTGTATCGGTGTCTGCCGCCAAAATCGGACATGGGCAACCGTCCGTCTTCTCTGGGCAGATAGGGATGGTAGTCCACCCCCTCGGGCAGGGCGGTCCGCAGCCGCTGGACCACCTGCACTTCGCCGGGCTTGGGCAGCTCCACCTTCTCCCGCATATGCCCTGACATCTCGTCAAACAGAAGAATGACCGGCGTTCGGTAGGTTTCGGCCAAGTTAAAGCCCTCCACCGTCATCCGGAACAGATCCTGATGCGTGGAAGCGGTCAGGGCGATGATGGCGTGATCGCCGTGCGTCCCCCACTTGGCCTGATAAATATCGCCCTGACTGCCGTGGGTGGGCAGCCCGGTGGACGGTCCTCCCCGCTGGATATCGGCAATGACGCAGGGAATCTCGGCCATGACCGCAAAGCCCAGGGCCTCCTGCATCAGGGAAAAGCCGGGACCGCTGGTGGCGGTCATCACCTTGTGCCCGGTCAGAGAGGCCCCGATGATGGCACAAATGGAGGAAATTTCGTCTTCCATCTGCAAGAATTTGCCTCCAAGGGCCGGCAGCCGGGAGGCCATGTGCTCGGCGATCTCCGAGGACGGAGTGATGGGATACCCGGCAAAAAAATCCAGCCCGGCGTACAGAGCCGCCTCCACACAGACCTCGTTGCCTTGAATGAAGCGAATGTTCGTCTCGGTCATGCTGCTTCCTGCTCTTCGGTTTGAACCTCAATGGCCAGGTCCGGACATCTTCGTTCGCACAAGTGGCATCCGATGCAGTCTTCCGGCCGGGCGGCCACAACTTTTTCTTCCTCATCCAGCTCCAGGACCTGCTTGGGGCAGAAATGGACGCAAATCCCGCACCCCTTGCACCATTCCCGGTTGATATGGTGTCCAAGCACTTTCTTTTTGGCCATATTCCCACCTGGCGGCTTATGCCTGTTTGTATTTCTGTATTCCGGGTTCGGGTCAGATCCGTGAGTGCCTTTAATCCTCCAGGCCTTTGGCCCGGTACACGTTGAGGTAGTTCATGCAGAACTCATCCCGCCCCATCAGGGCCTCGGATGCGGCGATGACGGCCATCATCTTTCTGTCCAGAGGATTGACGATGGCCCCGTCCAGCCCCTGGGCGATGGCCATGGACATGAAGGTCCTGTTCAGCAGCACCCGCTTGGGCAGGCCGTAGGAAATATTGGACAGCCCGCAGATGGTGTGCACTCCCGGGATCTGGGTCATGATCATGCCGATGGCCTTTAAAAACTCCCGGCCGAAGCTGTCGTTGGTGGATACCGGCTGGACCAGGGGATCGACATAGATATTCTCCACCTTGACCCCTTTCTGGACCAGTCTGTTCACCAGATCCTGGGCAATGGCGAACCGGTCCTCGGCCGTTTCCGGCATTCCCTCATCGCTCATGCACAAGGCGATGACCTGACATTCATGGGAGGCGACAATGGGCATCAGGGCGTCGAAACGTTCTTTCTCCAGGGAAATGGAGTTGATCATCGCCGTTCCCTTGTGCACGGCCAGGGCGTTTTCAATGGCCCGGGGATCGGGGCTGTCGATGCAGCATGGCCCGTCCACTACTTCCTGCACCTTCTGGACCATCCAGTTCACATACTCGCTTTCCTGTCCGACGAATGTCCCGGCATTGATGTCTATATAGTTTGCTCCGGCGTCCCGCTGGTCCTTGGCCACCTGTTGAATGGCCTGGACATCCTGGGATTTGATTGCCTCACTGATTGCCTTGCGGCTGGAATTAATCAGCTCGCCGACGATGATCATGCTGCCTCCTTGGCTGCCGTTTCTCAAAAAGGGAATCGAAATGGAAAGAACATTTCGCTCCAATTTTGCAGGAAAAACTGTTATCAGTTATCAGGATCCGATTGGGTAACCACTCCTAGTCGGTATCGCTATCGGTATCGGTATCGAAATCGTTTGTATGCTTCGTTCGCCCAAGCGTGCCTGCGCCTTGGCAGGCATGTGGGCTCAAAACAGCTATCTCTCTCCGCCGATCAGGGCCCTGTCCACAGTATTTGCTCCAGGTTCCGGAAATTCCATGTTGGCCACAAAGGCATCCATGAACCCGGCGTCCTGGGCCAGTCCAATATGTTCCACCCCGGCCATGTCCTCCTCCAGCCTGCGGCGCACAGGGGTGGACACCAGAAGCCGGGCGCATCCCAGCTGGCTGGTATTCCCGGCAAAAACAACCTTGTCCGCGGTTTCCGGCGGGAGCATGCCCACACCTTCCAGACTGGCCGGGCGCAGGACATTGCCGAACCCGCCACCGACAACCACTCGATCCAGGTCCCGGCTCTCCAAACCGGCCTGGTCCAGCAGAAAGTCAATCCCGGTACGGATTGCCCCCTTGGCCAGCTGCAGCTGACGAACATCTCCCTGGGTCAGCCAGACCCCGTCCGCCAGGCTCACGGCCGCTTTGCCGTCCAGGCTCTGGAGCCTGGAGAGCACCTCTGTGGAAGGCTCTGTCAGCTCCTCCTTTGTCCGTAGACGACCGCTGGGGTCAAGGACGCCGATACCCAGCAGGGTATGCACCAGGTCCAGCAGCCCGCTGCCGCATATACCCAGGGGGCCGTGCCCGTTTCCGATGGCCTGCAGCACCAGATCCCTGCCGTCGAAGGAAACCTCCTGGATCGCCCCCGCAGCGGCCCGCATCCCGCTGCGCAGTCCCGAGCCCTCAAAGGCCGGTCCGGCGGCTGTGGAGGTCAGCAGGCGGACCTGCCCGGTGCTTACTCCCATTTCGCCGTTGGTGCCCACATCCAGAAAGAGGATTTTGTCCCCGGCCCCGAAAAAGCCCTGAACAGCCACCAGTCCGGCACTGATGTCCGATCCCACGAATGCATGCAAAATGGGCGGGACATAGGCTGTGCCCTGGGGATGAATCCCCAGGCCGAACCTGGAGGCCGGATGGCTGCACCCGCTGGCCAGGCCCACGGTAAACGGGAGCTGCCCCAGGGGACTCGGGTCTTCCCTGGCGCAGATCTGGACCATGGTCGTGTTTCCGCCGATGACCGCGTCCAGGATTTCCATGGGCTGGGCGCCCGCCTGTTCGCAGATCTCCCGGACCAGATCCCGGATGGCGGTCTGGACAGCGGAGGCCAAGAGCTCCAGCCCTTCGGTAGAGGATGCCCTCTGAATACGGGTCAGAACATCGTGCCCGTAGTCCACCTGGGGATTGAGCCTGCCCGCCGAAGCCAGCTCCCGGCCGGTTTCCAGACATATCAAAGAGGCAGCCAGGGTTGTTGTCCCCAGATCAAGGGCCAGGCCCTTGGGAGCCATATCCGCAGCCCATTGGGACAAGGGATGTCTGCGGCCAGCTTCTTCCGCATGCCGCAGCCAGTACCGCCCATCGTCCTCCTCCACCTGCACGGCCGGCTGAATCCGGCCGTCGGTTTGAGACCTGCCCAGGAGGATTGTACCCTCATCCGATGTCTTCCGGGCATCAAGCCTGTATGTCGGGGGAAGATAGACCTGCAGATCATCGTCGGGAACCAACTGGCAGGCCAGGCGGATGCCGTCCTGGGCCTCCTGGGCGGAAATATTGGCATGCGGGGTTTCCGGAGCCGCCCGGCTGGGCTGGACCCGGATCTTGCACTGCCCGCAGATTCCCTGTCCGTCGCAGGGACTGTCCACGTATATGCCCTGCTCGGCAAGGATCTGGCGCACGGTCAGTCCTTTTTGCCCCTGGACAGTTGTGCCCACAGGGTGAACGCGTATGTGAATGGTTTGGGTCGTACTCATGAATGGGTCCATTCCTATCCCATACCGGGTCAAGATTCAAGGCACCGGCCTATTGAAGCAGCTCCTTGGCCTTGTCCACTGCGCTGGCCGCATTCGGGGCGTACCCGTCTGCGCCGATCTTGTCTGCGTATTCTTGGGTTACCGGCGCTCCCCCGACCATGACCTTGACCTGATCCCGGAGCCCGGCCTCCTGTAAAGCCTGGATGGTTTCCTCCATCTTGGGCATGGTGGTAGTCAACAGGGCGGATAGTCCCAGAACGCTCGGATTTTTGTCCTTGACCGCCTGCACAATGGCCTGTGCCTTCTGGTCTATGCCCAGGTTGACGACCTCGAAGCCCGCCCCTTCGAACATCATGGCCACTAGATTTTTGCCGATATCGTGCAGATCGCCCTCCACAGTGGCCAGAAGGAACACCCCCTGGCTCTTGACCTCGGACTGGGCCAGAATCGGGCGCAGGATTTCCATGGCCTTGTGCATGGTCTTGGCGCTGCGCAGGACTTCCGGAATAAACATGTCTCCGTCCTTGAACCGCTTGCCGACCACGTCCATACCGGCCAGCAGACCGTTTTGAAGGACCTCTTCCGGGGCGATCCCCTGGTCCAGGGCCTTTTGGGTCAGATCCTGAACCTTGTTCAGCTGGCCCTGGATCAAAACATCGGCAAGTTCCTGCAAAATTTCACTCATGATCAACCTCCCTTGAATTCTCCTCGCATGGATTGCAGCCCGATGCCTTATGGCATGGTCCCTTCCTTGTAGAAAATGAAATGCTTCTTGTCAATGACACCATATATTTCAGGCAGACCCTCCCAGCCCTGGATCATCACCGCACGTCTTCTCACCTGAGGCCGCTACGCAAGACCCTCCGGGGCTGTTGACCTAAAGAACCGAAAATGACAAGACATATTTCTCTTCTGCATAAGGCAGCCGCCAGGGTTGCATACCGGCCGAGGATACAGCGCATGGCACATCACACAGAACAGCTGCTCAAACGGCTCAAGGACATCCATCCCCAGCTGACCGGGAAGGGCAAGATCCTCAATGCCTACATCCAGGAACATCCCAAGAAAGTGGTCTTCATGACCATCAAGGAGTTGGCCCAGGCCACCGGGGTCAGTGAGGCCACTGTGGTCCGCTTTGTCCGCACCCTGGGATTTTCCGGCTATAACGACTTCCTGCAGGAGCTCCGGGATGTACTGGACACCGACTCCCCGATGCTGGAACGAATGCATCTCTCTGTCCCGGAGACCGACATGGGCAGTCGCCTGCATTCCGTGGTCGCAGAGGGGATGCAGAACCTGCAGCACTTTTACAAGCAGGTGGACCTGGATGTCCTGGAGCAGATCATCGACCGCATAGAGCAAAGCCAGGACATCTTCGTCATCGGCTCCCGTCTTTCTTACATGCCGGCCTATTTTCTGGGCTGGGTGCTGACCAAGATCAGACACGGGGTAAACATCCTCAAGGGCAGCGATTCCACCAGCCTGGATTGGCTGGCCAACGCCCAGGAGGGGAGCCTGATCATCATCTTCTCCACCACCCGGTATCCGAACGAGCTCATCCGTCTGGGCCGCACGGTCAAGCGCCTGAACCAGACCCTGATCGTTATCGCCGACAGCTCCCTGTGTCCCCTATTGTCCTTTGCCGACCTCTCCCTGGTCACCCCGTCCAAGAACATCCCCCTGTTCGGGGACTTGACCATCTTCAACACCCTGATCCGGTTCATCACCCTGGAGCTGGCCAACCGTTCCGGCTCCGGATTTACCCAGTACCAGGAAAGGCTGGAACAGATCTATCTGGAAAACGACACCTTCTTCAATCTGCGAAGCAGCAACGACTGAGCCGTGCTTGTCTTTTCCCGCCAGCTTCTTTACATTTTTATGGTTCTTTGACGCAGCCTGTGGAATTTTACAGTTTGCCGTATATGTTTGTGTGCCACGCTTAATGTGCGGGCCTGCCGCTCACGGCACACAGAAGAGACGGCAAACTCTTATGTAGGCAATTCCACTTTTTGTGTCGAGGAGCCACTTTTTTCGGCCATGGACTCGGACCAGGGGCTTGAACCAAACACCCTTCCTGCACTGGACACATGAGCATGGACAGCATTCTTCTTCGCAATGTCCGCCTTGGCGACAGCACAATGGATGTGGCCATTGAGGGCGGATACTTCACCCAAATCGGCCCGGATCTGACGCTACAGACCGACACGGTCATCGACGGCCGGGGCAAGGCCATAATCCCCCCGTTTTTCAACGCCCACACCCACGCGGCCATGACCCTGCTTAGGGGGTATGCCGACGATATGGAGCTGCATACCTGGCTGACCCGGCATATCTGGCCCCTGGAGGCCAAGATCACGGCCCAGGACGTGTATATCGGGACCAAGCTGGCCTGTCTGGAGATGATCAAGTCCGGAACCGTGTTTTTCAACGATATGTACTGGCACCTGCCGGCCACTGCCCGGGCCGTGGAAGAGATGGGCCTGCGGGCGGCCCTGTCCTCGGTCTTCATCGACTTCAACGACCCGGAAACAGCCGACCGGCGATGGCAGGAATGCCTGGAGCTTCATGCCTTCAGCCGGGACCTGCCCTCCCGGATCACCTTTGCCCTCGGCCCCCATGCCATCTACTCCGTCAGCCGGGACTCCCTGTGCAGAGCGCGGGATTTCGCCCGCCAACACGGACTGCTCATCCATCTTCACGTAAGCGAAACAGCCAAGGAAGTGGAGGACTGCCAGCACAAGCACGGCTGCCGGCCGGTCCGCTACTTGGACCAGCTGGGTCTTCTCGGCCCCAACCTCATCGCCTGTCACGCCATCTGGCTCTCCCAGGACGAGATGGACCTGCTGGCCGAAAACAGGATCACCGTGGTCCACAACCCGGTCTCCAACCTCAAGCTGGGATCAGGGACATTTGCCTACAGGGCCCTGCAGGACCGGGGAGTCCGCATTGCGCTGGGCACGGACGGGTGTTCCTCGAACAACAACCTGGACATGCTGGAGACCATGAAGTTCGCCTCCCTGCTGGCCAAGGGCTCCACCCAGGATCCCACTGTGTTTCCCGCCCCTCAGGCCTTTGCCGCAGCAACGGGCAACGGGGCCGCGGCCTTTGGCCTCAACTCCGGAGACATCGCTCCCGGCAGGCTGGCCGACTGCCTGCTGGTGGACCTGGACAGCCCCCAGCTGACCCCGGACCACAGCCTGGTATCCAACCTGGTCTATTCCGCGGGAGGAGAGTGCGTCAACACCGTGATCTGCAACGGCCGCATCCTGATGCGCGACCGCCGGGTAGAGGGCGAAGAAGAGATTATGGCTCAGGCCAGGGAGGCCGCCCGGCGCCTGGTCCGTTCCTAGCCGCACAGAGGACAGGGAGCAGGTGTCAGCAAGCAGAGTGCGGAGAGGAAGGTGCTCGGGACCGGGGTGCACGGTGAGAAAAACCAGAGGCTGACAGCTGGAATGCGGGATCTGTCCAGCCCGCCTGGAATTGAACGCCCGGGCGGGCGCTCAGGATCCTGGGGGCCCGCCCGGGCCGGTGCAGGAAAAGGCATCGGCCGATCCGGAAAAGTTCAGCAGGCGTCGACAGTAGGACCGGAGATGTGGCCCTGTTTTGACTCCGGATGCTTTGTTGCCTTTTGGCACCGCTTGGCAACCTTTTGGAAGTGGTAGCCGTAGATGGCCAGCTCCAGGGCTGCGGGAAGGGCCTTGATCCTGGTCAAGGCGGTTTTCACAATCAACGGCCAGTACCAGATGCAGGCCTTGGAGAACAGCCCGATCCGCCAGGTGCTGGCCAGAGCCGCCTTGATCTCCCGCAGGCTGTAGTGCCCTTTGGCCGTTGGCCGGTAGGTCTTCAGAAAGGTATTGATCCTGGAGTAGTACATCCGCGGGGAGTAGATGGTCCGCACCACCCGCCTATAGCCGGACAACAGGTTATTGATCCCCATCTTGGGCACAAAATTGACGCTTCCGTCCGTGTTGTTCCCGGTAGACTCGGACAGCAGGCGTCCTTCGGCCCGCAGCCTGTGCCAGAGCCTGGTCTGAGGGATGGCCCCCAGGATGCCGACCATGGCTGTAACCACCCCGATCTGCTGAATAAACCTGATCTGGGCCTCGAAAATGGATTCCGTATCACTGTCAAAGCCGACGATGAATCCGCCCATGACCTGCATCCCGTGCTGATGGATGATCCGCACCGCTTCGGACAGATCTATTGTGGTGTTCTGGGTTTTGCCGCACTCCTGCAGGCTTTCCAGGCAGGGGGTTTCCAGGCCGAGAAAGACCTTGTTGAAGTTCGCCCAGCTCATCAGATTCATGAGCTCCTCGTCCTGGGCCAGATTGACGCTGGCTTCAGTGAGCAGGGTAAAGGGATAGTTGTGCTCCTTCTGCCACTGGATAACTGCCGGAAGCATCTCCTTGACCCGGCGTTTATTGCCTATGAAGTTGTCGTCGACGATGAAGACGCTGTTCCGCCACCCGGCATCGTACAGGGTCTGCAGCTCCTGAACCATCTGCTCCGGGGTCTTGGTCCTGGACTTCCGGCCGTTGAGCAGGAAGATATCGCAGAATTCGCAGTCAAAGGGGCAGCCCCGGGAAAACTGCACTGGCATAGTCGCATACTTGTGGATATCGATCAGGAACCACATGGGCACAGGCACCTGGGTCAAATCCGGCCGCTGCTTGCTGGTATACATCCGCCCGGCCTGTCCCTGTTGCATGTCCCGGACAAACCAGGGCAGGGTAATTTCTGCTTCGTCCAGCACGAAATGATCCACATCCGGATAGTTCTCCGGCTGGGCCAAGAAGGCCGGCCCTCCGGCAACAACTGTTTTCCCTCTGTCCTTGGCCTCCCGGATCAGGACGTCAACTCCTTCCTTCTGGATGAGCATGGCGCTGATAAAGACCAGATCCGCCCACTCCCAGTCCTCCTCCCGAACCGGGTCCGTATTCAGATCCACCAGGCGCTTTTCCCACGCCGAAGGCAAGAGAGAGGCCACAGTGAGCAGCCCCAAAGGCGGGAAAGCGGCCTTTTTGGAGATGAACCTTAATACATGCTGGAACCCCCAAAACGTCTCCGGATACTCCGGATAGAGCATGAGAATCTTCATTATCCTGTCTTCCTTGTATTTTGGATTTCAGCCCGGGGTGGCCATGGCCTGCAGCAGCCCGGAGCAATATCCTGACATGACGAACCAAACTCCCGCCGACTGTCGGCATGAATGGACTGGCCCAAAGAACATTTCCGAATGCTTGAAGATATCACAGCCACATCAAGGGAACAACACCTCATTGGAGGAGGAAAAGAGAGGCGCCTTGAGACTGGAAACGAAAAAGGGAGCAGAGTTCAACCCTGCTCCCGGCACGTGGAAGAGTTGCAAGGCCACCGCTAATGAATACTTACCCTTCATAATAGGAACGCAGGATCTGGCTCCTGGAGGGGTGCTTGAGCTTGCGCAGGGCCTTGGCCTCAATCTGCCGGATGCGCTCCCGGGTCACATTGAACAGCTTGCCCACCTCTTCCAGAGTATGGTCCGAGCGTTCTCCGATCCCGAACCGTTTGCGCAGGACCTGCTCCTCCCTGGGGGTGAGCTCTGAGAGCAGCTGCTGGATCTGATCCCCCAGCTTGGTGTGCACCACCTCGTCTGCCGGGGCCAGCGCCCTCTTATCCTCGATGAAGTCGCCCAGGCTGGAGTCCTCCTCGTCTCCGATCGGGGTTTCCAGGGATATCGGCTCCTTGGCGATACGCAGGACCTTTTTCACCTTTTCCAGGGGATAGTCCATGCGCTCGGCGATCTCTTCCGGCAGCGGGTCCCGACCCAGCTCCTGAACCAGATAGCGCGAGGTGCGGACCAGCTTGTTGATGGTCTCGATCATGTGCACCGGGATGCGGATGGTCCGGGCCTGATCCGCAATGGCCCGGGTGATGGCCTGCCTGATCCACCAGGTGGCATAGGTGGAGAACTTGTATCCCCGCTGATACTCGAACTTGTCCACCGCCTTCATCAGCCCGATGTTCCCTTCCTGAATGAGATCCAGAAACTGCAGGCCGCGGTTGGTATATTTCTTGGCAATACTGACCACCAGGCGCAGGTTGGCCCGGATGAGTTCCTGCTTGGCCCGCAGGGCCATGCGGTTTCCGTTCTCCATCCGCCACAGGATGTCCTCCAGCTCGTGCACGTCGTGACAGCACTTCTCTTCCAGGCGCTGCAGGATCTCCATCTTTCCGGTCAGCATCTCCTTGAAGGAGAAGACCTCTTCCACGGTCATGCCCAGCTCGTCGGCCAGTACCACGGGGTTGACCTCCCGGCGGTCCAGCTGGCCAAAGAGCTCTTCGATCTCCTGCTGGTTCTTGCCCACGGAGAGGATATAGGCCGAGTAGTCCCGCTGGCAGTTGTTCATCTGCCGGACATAGTCGCCGATATTCTCGATGATCTCGTCAATGAGCTTCTTTTCCAGCTTGATGGCCACCAGCCGGTCAACGATCTCGTGCTTATACTCCAGGACCCGGTCCTGAACCCCCCGCACCCGCTTATTCACCGTGGCCGTTTCCGAGACCTTGGTGTACACCCCTTTCTTTTTCTTATATATCTGCCTGATCTCTTCCAGGAGGTTGATGACCCGCTGCCGCTGGTTCATCTCCTCTTCAGTGGGGTCGTCCTCTTCAATGGTCTTGACGATGTCCTTGAGCTTGGCGTTCCCCTTCTTCAGCTCTTCCCCCACACCGATCAAATACTCAATGGCCACCGGGACCTCGACCAGGGCATACAGGACTTCCATCTCCCCGGCCTCGATCTTCTTTGCGATGTGCACTTCCCCATCCCGGTCCAGCAGGGGGACCAGCCCCATCTCGTGCAGGTACATGCGCACCGGATCGGAGCTGCGGGACAGCTCCTGGGAATCGTCGTCATCATCATCTCCGCTGCCCTGGTTCTCCAGCTCCAGGCCCAGCTCCCTGGGCATGACCTCGATTTTCTTGTTGTTGTTCTCATCGACAATGGCGATATCCAGCTGCTGAAAGATGGTGATGATCTCTTCAATCTGCTCCGGCTCGCTGACCTCGGCCGGCAACGCCTCATTGAGCTCTTCAAAGGTCAAGAAGCCTTTTTGCTTGCCTTTGGCAATCAGGGTCTTGATCTGTTGGATGTCCTTGACTGTGCTCATTCCGCCCCCTTCAGAAATTGACTGTACGCGCTGAGCAGTCTGCCCACTTCCTGCTCGTCCCCTCTGGCCTGAGCCTGGGCAATGGCCGCCTTCAGCCTCTGCTTGGCGCTCTGCTCCCTGCCCCGGAGCAGCAAATTGGATATATCGTCCCACACCTGGCGGTCCCTTTCCGGATCGTGGTCCTGGAATTGGCAGGACACGAAAAACGCCTTCTCCCCTTCATCCAGAAAAGGCAGCACCCGGTCATGGCCATGGGCGCACAATTTGTCCCAAAGCGCCCGCCCCCGGGAGGTGCGCAGGAGCCCGGCCAACCCCTGGGCCTTGAGTTTGGGCATGTACTCCGGACAACGCACGGCAAAAGCCAGAAGCTCGCGATCCCGCTGTCCGGACTCCGAGGAGCTGATCCGGGGCGTCTTTCCCTGCCGGGACCGCCCGGAAGTCTGCTTGCTGGAAACCGCTGTGCGCAGCTCGGCCTCGGAGAGATGCAGCCCCTCGGCCAGCCGCGGCAGGTAATAGGCTTGCCATGCCGCCTGGTTCAGGGATTTTAGAAACCCTACAGCCCAGTCCATGATATCCTTTGGTGCTGCATTGGATCTAATCATGCGCAGGCAAAAAGCAAGACCCTCGTCGGCCTCGTTCATCAGCTTGTGCAGGGCATCTTTCCCCTGACTGCGCAGCAGGCTGTCCACGTCTTCACCGTCCGGCAGGCAGACCACCTGGACTTGCAATCCGGCGGCCAGGATCATTTCCGAGCTGCGCAGTGCGGCCTGCTGCCCGGCCCGGTCTCCGTCAAAGAGCAGAACCACTGTGCTGCACAGCCCGGCCAGGCGGCGGACCTGGGAGGCGGTCAGGGAGGTTCCCAGCACGCCGCAGGAATTGGGAAAACCAAACTGCACCATGGTCAGAACATCGGCGTACCCTTCGGTGAGCAGGGCCTGTCTGCTCTGGGTCATGCTCCGCCTGGCCTGCTCAAGGCCGTACAAGAAATCGCCCTTGGTAAATACCGGGCTCTCGCTGCTGTTTAAATACTTGGGCTCCCCCTGGCCTACAATCCGGCCCCCAAAGGCCACCGTCCTGCCCCCCAGATTCTGGATGGGGAACATGACCCTGGATCGAAACCGATCGTATATCCTGCCCGTGGTGTTCTTGGAGAGCAGCCCGCCCTGCACGCCCTGTTCCGGAGTAAATCCATTTTTGATCAGATGGCTCTTCAGCGCATTCCAGCTGTCCGGCGCCCATCCCAGTCCGAACCGCTGTACGATCTCTTGGTCAAAACCCCGTTCGCGGAGATAGGCCCTGGCCGCCCGGCCCTGTTCTCCGGCCAGGGCCCGCTGATACATGTCCTGAGCCAGGGCGTGCATCTCCAGGCACTGCCGGCGCAGGCCGGCCTGGGCGTCACTTTCTTGGGAGAGCTCAATTCCTGCTTCCCGGGCCAGCTCCTGCACCCCTTCCATGAACTCCAGACCGTTTATCCGGCAGTAGAAATCTATCACGTCCCCGGACGCATGGCAGCCAAAGCAGTAGAAAAAGCCGCGTTCCGGGTTTACGCTCATGGACGGCTTGCTTTCCTGATGAAAGGGACAGACCCCCATCCACCGGTCTCCGGCTCGGCGCAGAGTAACGTAGCGCTGGATCAGATCCAAAAAATCGATTCTGTCCTTAATGGCCTGAATCTGTTCCGGGTGTACCTTAGACATGGGGCGCCCCTGTCTGGCGATCGGGATAAAAAAGTGAGCACGGAGACCACTACAACCAAAATTCGGTTATTTTCCGTCATTCCCGCGAAAGCGTCCAGGACCTTGGACATTGCATAGATCCACAAAGCTAGAAAGGCGTTGCACTGGATTGCCCGGCACTCACATGGACTCAACCATCGTGCCCCTACAGGCGGACGATGGTCACCCCGTCCCCCCCCTGCTCTTCATTGGCCAGGAAATACTCTCCGACCTCCGGCATTCGGGCCAGTTCCTCGTGCACAGCCCGACGCAGGACCCCCGTCCCCCGGCCGTGTATAACCTCCACCTCGGCGGTGCCGTTGAGAACAGCCTGATCGATATGCTGCTGCAGGAAGGCCACGGCCTCCTCAGCCCGCATGCCGCGCAGATCAAGCCGTCCACCGGTCTTGGGCCGGCCGCTGCTTCCTGTGTAGCCTCCCGTGGACCGGGCCGGTGCCCCTTCCCCGGGCAAAAAGACAAGCTCGCTTTCCGGGACCCATACGGTCACGCCGCCCAGGTCCACCTTGGCCCGGTTCTTTTTGGCATCCTTGTCAGTGACCGCGCCTTTCCGGCCCCAGGCAGGGTAGGAGACATGATCGCCGATCTGCAGGCTCCGGTCCTGAGAGGTGTGGCCTTTTCCCTGGGCCTTTGCCAGGTGGTCCCGCAATCGATTCTTGTCCGCGGCCAGCTCTTTAAGGGCCTGCTTGCGCTGCCTTTTGCCGGCCTTCCACTGAGCGACGACCTCCCGGGAATGCTTCTGAACCTCCTCCAGCAGCTTGGCGGTCTGGTCTTCCAGCTTGGCCTTGACCCGCTCCTGCTCCTTCTTCAGCGCCTGTCTGTCCTTCCTCAGCTCCTCCAGCTCCCGTTCCCTGGCCACGGCCAGCTCATTGAGCCGGCTCATGAGCTGGCCGGAATCCTTTCCGTCCAGCAAGAGATACTCTTCGGCCCGGCTGAGTATCTCCTGGGGCAGGCCCCGTTCCCGGGCCACATCCAGGGCCCGGGACCCTCCGACCTGATCGTAGCCCAGGGTGTAGAGCGGCATGTTGGTCTGGGGATCAAACAGCACCGTTGCCGCCCGGACATTGTCCCTGGTCAGGCCGTATGCCTTCAGAGCCGGAAAATGCGTGGCCGCAACCACCCAGGCCGAGGCGTCCAGCAGACCGTCCATGACCGCCTGGGCCAAGGCCGCGCCCTGGCTGGGATCTGTCCCGGCTCCGAACTCGTCCAGCAGAATCAGGCTGGAGGCGTCCATCTTCGGCCATTCGGTCCGGAAATGGTCGATCTGGGCGGTAAAGGTGCTCTGATGCTCCTGCAGATTCTGCTCGTCTCCGATAAAGACAAAGATCCGCCTCCACAGGGGCAGGGTGCTCCCGGCCTGGACCGGCAGGGGCAGGGCGGCCATGGCCATCAGACTGATCAGCCCCAGGGTCTTCAGGCAGACGGTTTTGCCCCCGGAGTTCCCTCCACTGATGATCAAACCGCGCTGTTCCGGCTTGAGCTCAATATCCACCGGCCGGACCTCTTCATGGTCCAGCACCAGCAGCGGATGCCGGGCCTGACTGAGAAACAGGGGATGCTCCTCCCCCAGCTCGATGCAGCGGCCGTTGAGATCCCGGGCCAAGAGGACCTTGGCCCGCAGACCATCCATCTGGACCATCCAGTCGAAAACCGACCGGATGGCCCGGACCTCCCGGCCGACCGTCATGGTCAGAGAGCCAAGGACCTGGCGGACCGCCTCCCGTTCCTCCTGCCGGAGCTCCTGCAGGGTATTGTTCAGCTCCACCAGGAGCATGGGCTCAAAGTAGCAGGTCTCCCCGGTCTGGGAATAGTCGTGGATGATGCCCTGCATCCGGCCCTTGAAGTTGGCTTGGATGGCCAAGACATACCGGTCCGCGGAGATGGTCAGATACTCATCCTGGAGATAGGGCTCGATCTTTTCCCGACGCAGGTACTCGGTGATTTTTCTGGTGCATTGGTTGTGAATGCGCCGCACTTCCTGGCGAACAGCGAGCAGATCCGGACTGCTCTCGTCCCGCAGCCCCCCTTCCGGATCAAGGCAGCGGTTCAGGGCCGTCCAGGTCCGTTCCGGCCAGGCTGCTGCCTCCGCCCGGGCCCGCAGTATGGGAAATCGGTCCTCGCTCAGACGGCCAAATGCCCTGCGGGCCTGTTCCGCGGCCCACAACAGGGCATGCACGCCCCACAACCCGTCTTCATCCAGGACTGTCTCCTGCTCCAGTGCGGAGAACACACCCCCCAGCTCTGGGAAGGAGGTCACGGCCCCGGTCAGTTCCGGCCCGGCTTCCAGGGCTTCGGCCAGCAGCTTTGACTCCGCAGCAAGCCGGTCCGCGTCGTCCAGCGGGTACATGCGGGCACAGGCCCTGGCTCCGGGCTCGGAGCAGGCATATTGCTGAAATCGATCCAGGAGCTGAAAATAATCAAGCAGGCGAAGGGTTCGCGAATCCATACACGTGTTCTCGAACTCCACCGAACGGGTCACTTGCTGTCCGGCGGTGAGGTCTGCGCTGGGATGCACTCAAGGTGCAGCATCAAGATTGGAGGACAAAGCCGCAAGAACGCATCAAACGTCTGGCCAATTTGGTTGGCGAAGGTGTGGCAACGATCAATACAAATCGTCTAGGCGCGCAGGGAACAAAACAGGGCGAACTGAAGCAGTCCGCCCTGGGATACAAAGACCTGGCTTGAGCGATTCTCAGTGGAATTGGGTACAACGTCAGTCATTGCAGGTACAGCAAGCTGCACGGCAGTCCCTTCTGAATATCCCCAAATTGCTTCGCTTCACTCGCAACAAGGAGTCCAAACCGCTCAATCGAGGAAAGAAGGGGCTAAGACCCCATGCGGGCCTTGCGCATTTTCTTCATCAATCGCTTGCGAGCCGCAGCCTCTTTCTTTTTGCGCTGCACGCTCGGCTTTTCATAGTGTTGCCGCTTCTTGAGTTCGGAAAGGATTCCGGACTTCTCGCACTGTTTTTTGAACTTACGCAAAGCATAGTCAAAATTGTCGTTATCATTGAGGATGATGCCAGGCAAACGTCGTCACCTCCTTCTTCAAAAAGATATCTCTGCGTCAAAAGCAACAGAAAGAATCATGCAATCTATCCCAAAAAAAATACAAATGCAAGCCGACATATCGTGCCGCATGTAAAGGGCCCTCATCCCGGACGGTTCTGGACCAGATCCCTGCCCATTTACGCCCGGACCCGGGTCAGTAAAGCCGCATCCTGCGCTCTTTGAAGGCCCTTGAGCCCGGCCGAACTTCCTCAATGCGTGGGACCATTGCAAAGAAACCATTGCCTGGAGCGGTCCGCGCCGACTGATCGGCGGCAAATACCTTGCAGCACATCCTTTGGTCCATCCGCGTCCCGTATTCCGGTGCATCACCGGGTGAGCTGCCAGGGCCTCAACACGCCGAAAAGACAGTCAGGACACCCTAGCGGATGGCGTCCTTGAGCAGCTTGCCGGGCCGGAACTTGACCACCTTGGCCGAGGGAATTGTAATCTCGGCTCCGGTCTGCGGATTGCGCCCCTTGCGCTCCTTGCGCTCCTCGACCTGGAAAGTGCCGAAACCGGTCAAGGTCAGCTTCCCTTCCCGGACCAGAATGTCTTCAATGGCTGAGAGACAGGCATTCAGGGCCCTTTCGGAGTCTGCTTTAGTCAACTCTGATTTTTCGGCCACTTTCGAGATCAGATCTGCTTTGGTCATACGTTTCCTCCTTTTGCATTGGTGTCCATCTGTGAGTACGTGCGCTCTCCAAGACTGTCAACAGGGCACTGCCGAGCACAAGGGCAGGCAGCCGCCGCATGCCGACCTGGACCGGAACACGCCGCTGTTCGGTCCGCGCCGACCCGCCTGTCCCGCCTTTTCCCAGACCAAAACCTAAAAATCCGCATTTGTCAAGGGTTTCCGGGGATCGCCCCCAGGAGCACAAAAAACAAGCGACAAATCAATGTCTTGCCTTCCCATCTCCGGTCCAGGCCGCAGCAGGAAGGACCTGGGCCAAGGACAGGAACTCCCCGGGGGTCAAGGCCTCTGCCCTGGTCCTGGGATCCACCCCATGGGCTGCAAACCACTCCTGAACCGGCCCGGACCATACGCCGCGCAACGATGTCTTGAGCTGCTTGCGGCGCTTTTGAAAACAGACGCGCAGCAGCCCGGCCAGGGCCGCCCCCTCATCTGCCGTCGGCCGCTCGGACCGGCAGGACATGGAGACCACTGCTGAATCAACCCGAGGCCGAGGCCGAAACACCTCAGGGCTGAGGATGAACTCCAACCTGGGCTGCACAAAGGTCTGGACCCAGACCGACAGGGCGCCGTAGACCCTGCTCCCCGGGGAGGCGGTCAACCTCCGGGCCACCTCCTTCTGGAGCATGACCACGATGCGGCCGGGCACTGCCTGGAACTGGGCGGTCAGATCCCAGATCAGGGGGGAGGCGATATTGTAGGGCAGATTGCCGATCACCTTGCCTATTCCGGCCTGTGGGAGCCGGTTCCAGGCACATTTCAAGGCATCGGCGACGGCGAGCTGTACATCCGGATGGCGGGTTTTAAGCTCTACAGCGAGACCGGAATCCTTTTCCAACGCGATGACCCGCGCTCCCTGCTCGAGCAGGACCCCGGTCAGGGCCCCGCGGCCGGGGCCGATCTCCACAATGGCCTCTAAGGGCTGGACATCCAGACAGCCGACGATCTTTCGGACCACATTGGGATCGATCAGAAAGTTCTGTCCCAGGCTTTTCTTGGCCTGCCTTCTTGGTCCCTGCGTAGCGCTCTGGCTCATAGTCCTTCGGCCGGCGCGTCCCGGCGAACATTGCAGATCACAACCGGTCAATGCTGGACAGGAAGGTCGAGAACCCGGCCATGGGGACTTCCTGGGGCCGGCTGTCAAAGGCGGCCTGCAGAAATGAATCCAGCCAAAAGTGGATATCGTAGGTCTTTATGGTTTGCCGCAGACGGCGCATCCTGGACTGGCGCTCGGAAGGATGCATGTAGAATGCCCGGCGGATGGCTTCGGTCACGGCATTCACGTCATAGGGATTGACCAGAATTGCATCCGAGTAAAGTTGAGAAGCTGCCCCGGCGAACTCGCTGAGAATCAGCACTCCGTCCTCCCGGTAGTTGCATACGCAGTACTCCTTGGCCACCAGGTTCATGCCGTCCCACAACGGGGTTATCAAGGCCATTTCCGAGGCCAGATAGAAAGAGACCAGATCAGCTCTGGGCAAGCTGCGGTACAGATAATGGACCGGAATCCAGCCCGGCTCGGTGAACTGCCCGTTTATCTCCCCCACAAGACGCTCGATCTCCTCTTTCAGGGCCTGGTATTCCGGGACCTCTTCCCTGCTGGGCACCAGGACCTGCAGCAGGGCGATCTTGCCTTTTAAGTCCGGAAAGCGGATCAAAGCTTGCCGAATGGCCTCCAGGCGCTGGGGGATGCCCTTGGTGTAGTCCAGCCGGTCCACCCCCAGAATGACCTGCTGGTCCGGGTGGAGCATATGCAGCTTGTCCGTTCGGCTGGAGACCTCCTTGGATGCCGCCAGCTCGGCGAACTCGTCAAAGTCGATGCTGATGGGAAAGGTACCAGCCGTGACCTCCTTGTCCCCGCATGCGATCCAGGCCAGATTCTGCTCCGTATGCACCCGGGTATTGGAGCACAGGCATTCCAGGCACCGGACAAAGTTCATCATGTCCTGAGAGGTCTGAAACCCTATAAGATCGAACTCCAACAGGGAGCCCAGGATGGACCGCCGCCAGGGGAGCTTGAGGAATATCTCCGGCCCGGGAAAGGGAATGTGCAGAAAGAACCCACATTTTCGACGGGACAGTCCCTTGTTGATCTCCCGGGCAACACACATTAGATGATAGTCGTGGACCCAAACATAATCATCTTCTGTGGTTACCTGCAGAATCTCCTGGGCGAATCGATTGTTGACCTTCTGATACTTTTCCCAGTAGTCCAGCTTGAAATTGCAGTGGGTATGAAATCCATGGAGCAGTGGCCACAGGACTTCGTTGGAAAATCCATAGTAGTACCCGCGTACATCCTCAGTCTGTAGAATAACCGGATGGAGCAGGTAGCCTTGGCTCTGGGAAAATTCCTCCAGCGGAGCGTGCACATCCGCCTGCTCCGAGGTTCCCGGCCACCCCATCCATACCCCGCCGTTCCGGCTGAGCACCGGCGCCAGAGCAGTGACCAGGCCGCCGGCTCCGGCCCGGACGGTCCACCGCTCATGCTCCCACTTCAGGACCACGGGAAGGCGGTTTGAGACCACCACCAGACGGTCGAACGAGGTATGAATCATGGACAACCCTGTAGATTGTGGATAGGTATGCGCCCAGCCTACTTTAAAACATCGAAGCGATCAAACGTCATCATGAAGTTCCCCCGTCCCTGGGTCGCTGAACGCAAATCCGTGGCAAATCCAAAAAGCTGGCGCAGGGGGGTCAAGGCCTGAACCACCTTGCCCCCTCCCCGGTCGTACATATTGTCGATCTTGGCCCCTTTGGTCCCCAGCAGGGACACGACATCCCCGACAAAGTCCTCTGGAACCAGGACCTCGACCTGCATTATCGGCTCCATCAGCAGGGGACGGGCAGCCTGGAGGGCCTTTTTCAACGCTCCGCCGGCTGCCATGTGAAATCCGACCTGGCTGGACACGTCCGGCATACGCTCCATCCCGGTTATGGCCACGCTGACCCCCTGGACGGGATATCCCCTGATCACCCCGCTTTGCAGGCCGTCCTCCACGGCCTGATACACGGCCTGGATCCAGGCTTGGGGCCATCCCTGGGTGTCCATCTCCCAGTAGATCCGGTTGTCCTTGTCCCGCTCCCTGGGCGCAACCCGGAGCCGGACCCGGCCGTGATGCACAGCATCTCCAAGTTCCCGGTGGAATACGTCGTCAGCCGCGGCTTCCCCGGCTATGGTCTCCCTGTACACCACCTGGGGCTTTCCGGAACGCAGATCAACCTTGTATTCCCGTTTGAGCCGCTCCAGGAGGACCTCCAGGTGCAGTTCCCCCATCCCGGACAGGATGATCTGCTCCGTATCGTCGTCCCGGGTCAGACTCAAGGTGGGATCTTCCAGGAGCAGCTTGTCCAGGGCCTGCAGGAGCTTTTCCTCTTCCTCGGCGTTCCGGGGCTCCAGGGCCAGGGACATGACCGGCTTGTACTGGGAGATCTGCTCCAGAACCAGCTGATTGTCTTTGCGGCACAGGGTGTCTCCGGTCCGTGCTCCCTTCATCCCGGCCGCAGCCACGATCTCTCCGGCCCTGACCTCGTCCTTGCGGGTCTTGTGTCCGGCATGGAGGATGAAGAGCCTGGCGATCCGCTGTTCGACCTGCTGGGTGGCATTGAACACCGTCTCTCCGGCCTTGATCCGGCCCGAATACAGGCGCATCAGGGTCAGAGGCCGCCCACCCTCGAGCACGATCTTGAACACCAGGGCGGACAGGGGTGAATCCGGGGAGACAGGAAAGGAAATGCGCTGCCGGGTTCCCGGGTCTATCCCCTCGGCCGGATGGACCTGGGTCGGGGCGGGAAGGTAGTCGATAACCGCGTCCATGACCGGCTGGACGCCCATGTTTTTCAATGCCGATCCGGCCAGGACCGGAACCAGCTGCAGCTTTAGGGTGGCTCGCCGAACGGCCGCCTTGAGCTCATCGACCCGGGGAATGCTCCCGTCCAGATAGCTCTCCATTATCCCTTCATCCACATCAGCCAGG
Organism: Desulfovermiculus halophilus DSM 18834; assembly: GCF_000620765.1. Taxonomy (NCBI): domain Bacteria; kingdom Pseudomonadati; phylum Thermodesulfobacteriota; class Desulfovibrionia; order Desulfovibrionales; family Desulfohalobiaceae; genus Desulfovermiculus; species Desulfovermiculus halophilus. Next base: position 174,367 of record NZ_JIAK01000006.1, on the reverse strand, counting down.
GTTTCCACCAGCCGTTCCCGCCAGACGCCTGTTTTTTCCACCAGCTCGGCGGGAACCTCGTCCTGGATGACCTGGGCACCCTTGCTCTGGGGATCAAAACGCAGGTACCTCTGGTTCAGGACATCGACCAGGCCTGCAAAATCCGCCCCCTGTCCCACCGGAAACTGCAGGGGCAGCGGTTTTGTGTGCAGCTTCTCCTCCATGTCCTGCAACACGGCCTCGAAATCTGCCCCGACCCGGTCCAGCTTGTTCACAAAGGCTATCTTGGGAACCCTGTAGTGCTCCGACTGCCGCCAGACCGTCTCGCTCTGGGGCTCCACACCGCCCACAGCACAAAACACCCCAACCGCTCCATCCAGAACCCGCAGGGATCGCTCCACCTCAATGGTAAAGTCGACATGGCCGGGGGTGTCGATGATGTTGACCTGATGCTTGTTCCATTCGCACGAGGTGCTGGCTGAGGTGATGGTGATCCCCCGCTCCTGCTCCTCGGGCATGTAATCCATGGTGGCGGTCCCCTCATGGACCTCTCCCAGCCGGTGGATCTTCTTGGTGTAATAGAGGATCCGTTCGGTCAAGGTGGTTTTGCCGGCGTCGATATGGGCGATTATCCCTATATTGCGGATAGCCTTCAGGTAGGTGTCCTTGCCGCTCACAGATCCCTCGCATGTTTGAACCGGTCCCCGCACGTTCCGGCCCGTTGACCGGGATGGACGCTGTTCCGCCGCTGGTTCTTCCTCAGCAGGGACCGCGCATCCCCAGCCTGGTGTATCCGGCCAGGCCGGAATGAAACCACGGCCAGATCCACAGCGATTCCTGCCCTGGACCGAAAGCCAGCCGGGACTCGGCCAGGGCCTCCTGCACCCGGGCTTTCGGGACCCAGACCGCATCCCATGACCGGCCCAGAAACTCGGTCCACGAACCATTGTCCTGCTCCCACCCCGGGGGGAGATCCAAGGTCTGCCCGGACCACAGGGAAAACTCCAGCCCTGGATGGGCGAAGGCCAAGGCCTGCAGATCGATTTCCTGCCCGGAGCGCCAGACTCCGGCCCGCCGGGGCCGGGGCAGAGTGAGCAACATGTGCCCTTCCCCGCAGCTGCACTCTTGACAGGCCGGAATGCCCCCTTCGATCTGCACAACAAGCCCCGGACCCGGACCCGCAAGCCCCAGCCAGGCCTGAACAGAGGCTTGCATCTCGGTCCCGGGCAGGATACAGACCGTCTCCACCCCGCTCAGCTCCAGAGCTGTCAGTGCCGTGCGCCGGTCTGCGTCCTCTTCCAGAACCACGATCACGGGCCACACTCCGGCCGCCAGCACGGGGAGCACGGCCCCAACGATCTGGGCCGGGCCGGAGCATGCGGCCGGGATATGGACTGCCGCCCAAGGTCTCGGGCAGGTCAGGGCATGGATCCACAGCCCCTGCGGGGTCTCGGATTGCGTGATCCGCCGCAGCGTCCCCTGCGGCTGAAGCCATGTGTACACCCCGGCAATCGCCGTTTTGATCAGGGCCCGCTCCCAGGCCCCGGACGCGGCATAGGCCTGCTCGAATGCCGCGTCGTCCACACAGCTGGACTGCATCCATTCCGGGATGATTTCCTGCATATTCGTTTTTGCGGATTGTAAAGCCGCGGACCGGCCCTACAGCCAGTCAAAGAGCTGCTTCCAGCTCCCGTACTGGGCGATGCGTTCTCTTTCCGCGGCCTGTCTCTGGTGCAGGACATAGGCCAGGCGGCTCCTGGTCCGGGCGTAGGTCAGGATGTCCTGGAACATGGAGAAGTTGTCGGCAACATAGGCATACCGCTTCCAGGCCGAAAGATACCGCTCCGTGCGCCAATAGAAGTCGGCGACGAATATCTCGTGCTCGGCCTGAAAGCGCTGGCATTTGCGGACGTACTCACGGGCCTGGTCCGCAACCGGGGCCTGGGGATAGGCCTCGGCCACCCGGTTGAAGTACTGCATGGCCTCGGTCACGTTGTCCTGAGGCAGGTCAATGGATTTGAATTGCTTGAAATTGCTTAGTCCGATCCGGAACAGGACATAAGCGATATCCTCGTGTCCTGGATGCAGAGATTCAAATTCCTTGTAGGCGTTTTCCGCGGCAGCGTAGCGCTGATCCTGAAAATAGGCATCGGCCAGCCGCAGCTCGGCCTGGGAGGTATACGGGCTGAACGGATACTGGTCTTTGAGTTTGGTGTAGTAGGAGATGGCCTGATCGTAATCCTTTTCTTCCATGGCCATATTTCCGGCCTCAAGGAGCTCCAGGGCTGTGTCCTGGGGAGGATTGAGGAATACTGTGTCAATCACTCCGCACCCCGACAAGACCATCCCCAGAAGGATGATCCAAAGAAAAGACCATTTCTGCTTAGTCATTGGACATCTCGCGGACGTACAGTTGAGCCGAATGCCCGGCTGCCGCCCCGTCCCCGACAGCAGTGGATATCTGCCAGCACCGCTTGGAACGGATGTCCCCGGCGGCGAAGATTCCCGGCACATTGGTCCGCATCTCGGTATCGGTTATGACGAAGCCGTTCGCATCCAGTTCTATCGTCTCCGGTATGAATCCCGACTGCGGGGCTATGCCCACAAAAATGAACACCCCGCTGACCTCAAGATCATTCTGCGCATTGGAGGTCACATCTTCGACCCGCAGGCCCTCCACCTGATTCTGCCCCAAGATCTCCCTGGGCACAGTGTTCCACAGGACCTGAATATTGTCCTGGGCCAGGACCTTGTCCTGGTAGACCTTGTCTCCGCGGAACGCGTCCCGGCGGTGAATGAGGTACACCTTGTCCACAATCCCCGAAAGGTACAGGGCGTCCTCCAGGGCCGTGTTTCCCCCGCCGATGCAGGCCACGGTCTGATCCCGGAAGAACTGTCCGTCGCACAGGCCGCAGTAGGAGACGCCCTGTCCGGTCAGCCGCTCTTCGCCCGGCAGTCCCAGAGTCTTGTGCTCGGCGCCTGGACAGAGGACAACGCTTTTGGTTTCTATCCACTCCTCCCCGACCAGGACCTGATGGCTCTTCTCTCCAGGCCGGATGTCCTGCACCTCCTCGGTGTACTTCTGGAAGGAAAAGCCTTCCAGGTGCTTGGCCATTCGGTCCACAAGCTCGTATCCGTGGATCCCGTCCGGAAAGCCAGGATAGTTTTCAATCCAGTTGGTCATCAAGACTTGTCCGCCCGGAGCCATCTTTTCCACCCAGGCCATGCTGGCTCCGGAACGGAGGATATACATGCTCGCGGTTATCCCGGCTGGACCGCCGCCGATAACCACACTGTCGAACGTCTTCATGACAAGCCCTTCTGATTGATCATGTCCTTGAGATTGCTTTTGGATACCGCTCCGGTAACCTGCCCGACCACATCACCGTTCTTGAACAGGATCAGGGTCGGAATAGCCCGGATTCCGTACTTGCTCGGGGTGCTCGGATTCTCATCCACATTCATCTTCAAAATCTTGATCTTGCCCTCATACTCCTTGGCCAGCTCTTCCAGGACCGGGGCAATGGCCCGGCAAGGGCCGCACCATGGAGCCCAGAAATCAACCAGCACCGGTTGGCTATCTTTGATCACCTCAGGTTCAAACGTGCTGTCTGTAACTGAGTTTGGCATCGCTTTTCTCCTTTTATACTCTCCAGGTTACGAAACATGGTACATGCTCCGGGCATTCCCGGCCATCCCGCACTCGGGCCTGATCTCCGGCCCTGCGGCACCGGCCCGGAAAACCGGAAATCTCACGAACTCTAACTCAAAATCATAAAAGCCAACACATAGGCTGTCAAGAAACCCGGATAAAATCGTCGGGCAGGGGCTTTCCCCTGGGGACGGCATCCAGATCCATGCCATGGGCATACCCCGCCTCCAGATACACAGACCCGGCGTAGGCAATCATGGCCGCATTGTCGGTACACAGCTCCATTCTGGGCAACACTGCCCGCACCCCACATTCCTCAGCCGTGGCCGCCAGCTCCCGGCGCAGGCAGGAGTTGGCCACCACGCCTCCAGCCGCAATCAGGGCCTTGACCTCCGGATGCCTGGCCATGGCCCGCCTGAGCTTGAGACGGATGGTGGAGGCAATGCTCCAGTTCAATGATGCGCACAGCTCAGCCAGGCCCGGCCTGGAGGCCGCCAGCTCCGGTATGTCCGGCTCGGCTTCCATCACTGGAGCCACCAGCCGGGGATTGTCGGCTACTATCCGGGCCACTGCGGTCTTTAACCCGCTGAAGCTGAAGTCCAGATTCTGATTGTCCACGTATGGCCGGGGAAGAAGCCCGGTATCCGGATCGGCGAACTGGGCCAGGGCATCGATGGTCTTCCCCCCTGGATACGGAAGGTTGAGCATCCTGGCTGTCTTGTCGTAGGCCTCCCCCACCGCATCATCCAGGGTCCGTCCCAGCCAGGAGACGGCAAACGGAGACGTGAGCAGACCGATCTGGGTATGCCCGCCGGATGCGACCAGGCCCAGAGCGGGAAAATCCAGCTCTTGCTCCAGGCCCGGGGCCAGCAGATGAGCCACCAGATGATTGATCCCCACCAGCGGGCGGTCCAGGCTGATGGCCAGCCCTTTGGCCAGCCCGAGCCCGACCAGCAGGCTGCCCAGCAGCCCAGGCCCCCGGGCCACGGCAATCCCCTCGATCTCCTCGGCCCGGGTTGTGGTCTCCGCCAGCAGGGCATCGAACAAGGGGCCTATGACCCGCAGGTGCTCCCTGGACGCCAACTCCGGGACCACCCCCCCGAACAGGGCGTGCATCCGCTCCTGGGAGGCCAGCTTCTGTCCCACCAGCCGTTTGTCCCGGACCAGGGCCAGGGCAGTCTCGTCGCAGGAGGTCTCAATCCCCAGGCACAGCATATGCGCCCTGCCTGCCGGCTGATTGAAGAATGTTCATAATGACCTGCATATGCCGCCTCCGGGGAGGGGCCTGCTCCCTACCCGGCCTGGGAGTAGATCTCCCGTATCTTTTCCACTTCAGCCGTGGACCCGATGAACAGTGGCGTCCGCTGATGGAGTTCCTGGGGTTCGATGTCCAGTATGCGGTTCACGCCGTCGGTTGCCATCCCTCCGGCCTGCTCGACGATATAGGCCAGGGGATTGGCTTCGCACAGCAGCCGCAGCTTGCCTTTGGGCTTTTTCGGATCCCGATAGTCGATGGGATACATGAAGACCCCTCCGTAGAGCAGATTGCGGTGAAAGTCCGCAACCAAGGAGCCTATGTACCGCAGGCTGTACAGCCGGCCCAGCTCGCTGTTGGGATCCTTGAACATGCCCACGGCCCGTTGGGTCGCCCCATCCCAGTAGTTCCAGTAGGCCTCGTTGACCGAGTATATCTTGCCCTGGGGAGGGATCTTGATGTCCGGATGGGACAGCAGAAACTCACCCACGCTGGGATCGTGGGTAAAGCCGTGCACACCGCTGCCGGTGGTATACACCATGACTGTGGACGATCCGTAAATAAAGTATCCGGCCGCCACCTGCTCCGCTCCCTTCTGCAAAACGTCGTGGAGCTCAACCTGACCGCTCAGGCCGTCCTTGACCCGGTAGATGGAAAAGATGGTCCCGATGCTGACATTGGCATCGATGTTGGACGATCCGTCCAGGGGATCAAAGACCAGAAAGTACTCCCCTTTGGGAAACCGGTGGGATATCTGAATCAAGTCCGCGGTTTCTTCCGAGGCCATGGCGCACAGCACCCCGGCCCGTTCCATGCGGTGCACCAGAACGCTGTTGGCGAACTCGTCCAGCCTCTGGACGCTTTCCCCCTGCACATTCACGTTCCCGGTATAGCCCAGGATATCCACCAGCCCGGCCTTGTTCACATCCCGGCCGATAATCTTGGCTGAAAGGATGAGCTCGTTCAGCAGCCGGGTGAACTGCCCGGTGGCCATCGGGTTCTGGCGCTGATGGAGCAGCAAGTGCTCAATCACTGTGATTTGACGCATGCGACACCTCCTTGCATGTCGGGCCAGCTCTGCGGCTGACCAGCTGGAGCCTTACTCTGCCGTTTCTTCCCGGACCACGTACACCAGGGGGGACGTCCCCACGTATCGAGACAGCCAGATAAACCTCTGCCCGGCCAGATTGAAGTCGCCCTGGATCCCATCGGCCAGCATCTGCTGCCAGTCTTTCTCCGCAATCTGGGCCACAACCTCGGAAGGCAGCCCGGACCAGAGGACCTGATCCCGGAAAAGGGCCAGCAGAGCCTCCGGCTCTGGTCCCTGGGCAAACAATGAGCGGGGGTCAAAGTGGGCAGCGATATGGGCCTCTGCTTCATCCCCGCTTTGGATCGAATTGACCAGGCACAGCTCCGGGCCGAGATTGAGATCCAGCACATGCATGGACATCCCTGATTTCCGGCCCTCAAGGGCATCCATCACCTTCTGGGCCGGGATGTCCTTCACCGGCTGATCCGGAATCCGGAACAGGACCTCCCCGGCCGGGCCGTAGGCAGCCGCTCCGTTCAGCCAGGACGTATCTGCATGGACAGCCTCCAGCTCCTGCCTGGACGGCTGTTCCATGCGCTCAAGACTGGTGATCACCTCCTGCAGGCGCATATCCACCGGCGAAACCACCTGCACCAGGCGCCGGGTATCCTCTCCCACGTCTGCCTTCGCACCCACGTCAACGCTGGCCGGGAGTACCGTTCCTCGATACATGCTTTTGGTCGCTTCCCACATCTGACAGCCGGTCAGGGCTGCAATGCAGAGTATCACTGCGAAGAAATGCCGTATGCGCACAAATGAGCTCCTTCCGAATCAATTTCAGTACCCACCGTTGTTCACCAGCCCCGCTCACAGCGTGACTCGCGCTCTATCCGCAAGCTAGGTTGAGAGCCCTGCGCTGTGTTCACAGGCGGCAGAGCAGGATGCATACAGAGCTCCCAGCTCTGGCCACCACTTCACGACCTGGCTTCCAGCCGGGCTGCCAGACGGTCCAGACGGCGCAAGAGCTCCTGCTTGTTCTGACCAGGACCGTCCCCTCGAGCATCGTCCTCCCGGACCGTCCTGCCATTTGATGCCTCAGCCTGAAGAGCACCGGCCTGCGGGGGCTGCTCCCTTGCTGAATCGTGCTCCTCGGTTCCAGAGCCGGGGTCTTTTTGCAGCCTCTCCTGGATCCCGCGTATCCTGTGCTCAAGCTGGCGCCGCCGTTCCTGGCCGCTTTCCTGATCCAAGAGCTGGGTATAAATATTCAAAGCGGCCTCCAGCTCTCCCTGTCCAGCCAAGATATCAGCCATGGTCACTGTCCGGTACCCGCCGGGAGGCAGATCGTCCTCCCCGTCTCTCTCCCGGCTCCCTTCAGCCGCAGGGGAGAGGTCCTCGTCCCTGGCCGGAGTCTCCCCTGCTTCGGCCTGCCCGGACTCCGAATCGTCCTCCCGGACCTGAGTCCGGCCGGCCTCTCCCGCCGGTTCCTCTTTGCAGGCTCCCCGTCCGAGCACAGTCAGTATCCCGCTCTGGATGACCTCCCCCCAGGTCAGGGGACCTGTTTCCAGATTGGCGCCGACAAAGCGCACCGCGGCAGCCAGATCAGTACGTCCCTGATCTTCCAGCTCCCTCGCCCACAAGGTCCAGAAATAACCGCAGGATCCCAGGCTGTCCAGTACCGGCCCCATATACTGCCGGGCCTGTTCCGGGCGGTCCAGGGATCCCAGCACCTGGATCAACAGCAGCCGGGCCTGAGCGTGGGCTGGATTCCTGTCCAACCCGGACCGGAGGTGTCCAACGGCTTTCTCCTCCTCGCCCAGTTCCAGATACAGCTGAGCCGCATTGTAGAACACAGGGGATGCGGGATCCTGGGCCAGGATTTCTTCGTACCATGTAATCTTGTCCTGCATGCTCATTCCTTGTCCCCCATGCCCGCGCCGGACATCGGGCTGCGGGTCATCGGGGGAGGGTCGTCTGCTTTCCGGCCGATGCCTGCTTTTTGGCTGGCAGATAGATGATCTCGTTGCCCTTCACATAGTGCAGTCTGGTCCGGACCATCTGCTCCAGATACTGGGTATCCTTTTTCAGCAACCGGATCCTGCGACTGAGCCGGACATTGTCCTCCCGCACCTGCTCCAGTCTGGACTGGACCTGGCCCAGGACCTCCTTTTGCCGCCGGTAGCTCTGAAGCCCGTGGCTCCCGCCCAAGATAGCCCAAATCAAGAGGATATTCACCAGGACCAAGGTTGCGAGAATAATCTTGGACCACACCTGTTCAGACCTCCATTTCGGCTCTACGACCCTGGAAATGGAATTTCACCCCCAATAGCCGGCAAAGCTCAAAATTCCACAGGCTGGGTCGAAGAGCCTCCATTTCTGGTCCTAGCGGCTCGCGCCATGTCCGCAAGCGGGAATGTCTTTCCCGCGCAGCTTCAATGCAGCGGGCAAAAGCAAACAACTTTGCGCTCTCATTAATAAGACGACCAGAGCCGTTGATGGCGCTCAAAGGCCTCACCGGCCTGTTCCAGGGCCTGCTCCAGGCCCGAGGGATGCTCCGGATGCAGATAGCAGTTCACCCCGGCCACAAATGCAGCTATGCGGTCAAAGCTTGCCGCCTTATCCCCGATCAGCACGCAGTTCATCTCCCGCCGCTCATGCCCGGGCAGCCGATGGACCTCCGCCAGGACCTCCCGCCCCGCGGGGCAGTCCTCCACAACCACCCAGTGAAACCGGTTGCTCCGCAGATAGGCTTGTCCCGTGGGTCCGTCCTCAACCTCAATGACCTCCCATCCCCCGGACCGGAACGAGGAGCGGACCGCCTCCCTCAGGCCGGGGTCCGCAACCAAAAGCAGCACTAGACGGGTCCCCGGCGGGACCTGGACCGGGGACACCTCCACGGCTTCGGCCTGGTCGTAGTCCTTTTCCGCCTGTTCGTCGCGGGCATTGGAAAGATCTATCCGGTTGACCTCCTTGCAGGCCGGACAGGTGAACCGGAACCTGGATGTCTGCGGGACCTTTTCCTCGGGCAGATCAAAGCTTCGCTGGCAGTGTTCGCATCTCAAGCGCATTTAGGCGTATCCCGTCGGTCATTTCGTCCCTGAGGCTGGCCGCTCTACAGCCCCCGTTTCTCGTACTCCAGATCCAACTCCAGGTGCTCGATGTCAGTTACCTTTTCCCCCCGCTCGGACCGTATCCGGTCGATCATCTGCCCCAGCTTGGACTTGTCCGAGCCGTGAAGCATGGCCATCTCCCTGCCTATCCGCCCGTTACTGTACAGCTGGACCAAATGCTGATCAAAGGTCTGCATCCCATAGGTCCCGCTCTGCTCCAGGACAGCGGAAAAGGTATTCTCTGCATCCTCCCCCTGCAGGATGAGCTCCCGGATGCGGATGGTGTTCTTCAGGATCTCCAAAGCCGCAATCCGGCCCCCATCGGTTGTGGGCACCAGACGCTGGGAGACCACGTACTTCAGGCTTTCCGCCAGCCTGCCCCGGATCAGCCGCTCCTCACTGAGCTCGAACATCCCGATGATCCGGTTGATGGTCTGGGCCGCATCCGATGTATGCAGGGTACCCAAGACCAGGTGGCCGGTTTCCGAGGCCTCCAGGGCAATGGCCATTGTTTCCCGGTCCCTGATCTCGCCCACCAGGATGACCTTGGGCGCCTGACGCAGTGCGGCCCGCAGCCCGGACGCAAAGGCGTCGAAGTCCCGGCCCAGCTCCCGCTGATTGATCAGCCCGGCCTGATGGGGATGGACGAACTCCACCGGATCCTCCAGGGTCAGGATATGGACCGGCCTGGAGGCATTGATGGCGTCCACCAGAGCGGCCAGGGAGGTGGATTTTCCGCTTCCGGTCGCGCCGGTCACCAGGATCAGACCGAAGGTTTCCCCGGCCATGTCTGAGAATATGCCCGGCAGTCCCAAGGAGGACAGGGTGGGGATGGAGGTGGCCAGCTTGCGCATGACCACAGCCAGAGACCCTTTCTGCATAAAGACATTGACCCGGAATCTGGCCCTGTCCCGAAGCTGATAGGACAAATCGCAGGAACCGGTCTGAATCAGATCCTGATACAGCCGGGGATCCTGCCCCATAAGGGCGCAGGCCATGCTCTCCACCTGCCAGGGGACCAGGGGGCCAGGATCTGGATTCAGCTCCAGCTCGCGCAGGGCTCCCTGCTCCTCAGCCATCACCGGCCTGCCGACGCTGAGATGAATATCCGAGAGCCCGGGGGCCTGAGTCAGGATCTGGGCCAGATACCCATCCAAATCTGAACGCAGCATCTCCTACACCTCGGTGAAGTCCTGAGGCGGCTCGGGCAGATAGTCCCTGAACTTGGCCTTGTTCACCGCCTTGTTGTACGCCTGTTCCGGGTCGATGATCTGGTCCCGGAGCAGGGTCATTATCGCATCGTCCAGGGTCTGCATCCCGTACTTGCGCCCGGTCTCGATCACCGTACCCAGCTGAAATATCTTGTTCTCCCGGATAAGGTTCCGGACCGCCGGGGTGGCGATAAGGATCTCCAGGGCCGCCACCCGGCCCTTGGTATCCACCCGCTTGAACAGGTTCTGGGCCACAATCGCCCGCAAAGACTCGGAGAGGGCGGAGCGGATCTGGCCCTGCTGGTCAGCGGGAAAGGCGTCGATGATCCGGTCCACGGTCTTGGAGGCCGAAATCGTATGCAGGGTGCCGAATACCAGATGGCCGGTCTCAGCGGCTTCCAGGGCCAGCTCAATGGTCTCCAGATCCCGCATCTCGCCGACCAGAATGACGTCCGGATCCTCGCGCAGTGCACCGCGCAGGGCGGCCTTGAAGCTCTTGGTGTCCCGGCCCACCTCCCGCTGGTTGATCAGGCACCGGGCCGGCTGGTGCACAAACTCGATGGGGTCTTCGATGGTCAGGATGTGATCCCGCCGTTCCCGATTGGCATGGTCGATCACCGCGGCCAGGGTTGTGGACTTCCCCGATCCTGTCGGGCCGGTCACCAGCACCAGCCCCTTGGGCAATGTGGCCATGCTCTTTAAAATCGGGGGCAGCCCCAGGTCATCGACGGACAGAATGGTCTGGGGGATCTCCCGAAAGACCGCGGCCACCCCCCGCCGCTGCTGGAAGAAATTGACCCGGTATCTGGCCAGATTGGGGACCTCGTAGGAAAAATCAACGTCTCCGGTCTCCTCGAACTCCTTCACCTTGCGCTCCGGAGTGATCTCATAGAGCATGGTCTTGAGATCCTCGTTCTCCAGGCTCTTGTACTTGACCCGCTGCATTTCCCCGTGCAGGCGGATGACCGGTTGCGATCCGGTGGACAGATGCAAATCCGAGGCCCCAACCTCGTGCATCATCTTGAAAAAAGCGTCAATCTGGGCCATCAGCTCTCCACGGGCTCTTTATGGTTTTTCGACCCTGACTGTGGACCTGCGTCCCCTGTCATCTGTACTCTGCCCCTTGTCCAGCGGACAGATTGTGCTGAAAAAAGGCGTACAGGTAATTGCCTCCGGAGAACAGGGTCAGGGCCAAAGCAGCCAGGATCAGGAGCATGCCCAGGGGATTGGGGTCGAATCCCTGCCACGGGTAGTGCAGGATGAGTGGGCACAGGGCCACAACCTGAATAATGGTCTTCAGCTTTCCGTACCTGTCCGCAGCGATCACCTGTCCCTGATCCGCAGCGATGGCCCGCAGCCCGGTGACCGTAATCTCCCGGCCGATGATCAGGATCACGATCCAGGCCTGCAGCCAGCCCAGGTGAACCAGCATGATCAAAACGGAAACCACCAGGAGCTTGTCAGCCAAGGGATCGAGGAACTTGCCCAAGCTGGTCACCAGGTTGTAGCGTCTGGCCAGGAGCCCGTCAAAAAGGTCGGTCAGCGAGGCCAGGATAAAAATGACCATGGCTATCAAGCAGCTGATTTTGTTCGGAAAATAGAGCAGGAGGACAATAAACGGAATGGTGAGGATGCGGGCAAGAGTCAGGTTATTGGCCAGATTGAACATATTCCCTCGTCTTTGCTGAGTAGTCCTGATATACGGACAGCACTTTCCGCACATAGCGCTGTGTTTCCGGAAAAGGGGGAACCCCGCCGTGGGCCTCGACCCTGGCCGGGCCTGCATTATAGGCGGCCAGGGCCAGCTCCAGGCTGGAGAAGCGGTCCAGGAGGTGATGCAGATAGCGTACCCCGCCCTGGATATTGTCCTCGATGTCCATCGGCCTGTTCACGCCCATGTCCTGCTGGGTCTGGGGCATGAGCTGCATCAGTCCTTCTGCGCCGGCCTTGGACCTGGCTGTGGGCGAAAAATTGGACTCCACACGAACCACGGCCTGAACCAGGCCGGGATCGATCCCGTATTGCCGGCTGTAGGTCCTGATCAGGCTCAGAATTCGCCCCCGGTCCACCTGATTAGAGTCAGGCCAGGTACAATACGGGGTGTAGTCCTCTGATCTGGGCAGGTCGGTGAAATGCATCACCCCGCGGGGATCTTTGTACATATAGATGGTACCGGCCGCACCGGCCCGGGGAAACCCCGCCACTGCAAGGACCAGTCCAAGCAGCAGGCAGGCCGTCAGCCCCGGCTGCCGTAAGTGCCGATCAAGCTGACGAAACGGGCCGGCCCCATGTCCTGTTTGTACCACCGAGTTCTCTCCCTGCGGATGCGCACAATCCGCTGCGTCCCGTTTTCCTCCAGGGGCATGACCAGGATGCCCGGATCTGCCAGCTGCCGCAGCAGTGGCTCCGGGACCTTCGGCCCGCCTGCCGTTATCAGGATCCGGTCGTACGGGCCGTTTTCCGGCCACCCCAGGGTCCCGTCGTCCAGCTTCAGCTTGACCTGAAAGTACCGCAATCTGGTCAACCGGTCCAGGGCGGCCAGATACAGGGGCTTTATCCGTTCCACGCTGTAGACCTCCGCGCCCATCTCGGCCAGGACCGCAGCCTGATATCCGGAGCCGGTACCGATCTCCAGAACGCAGTGCCCATCTTGCACCTGCAAGGCCTGGGTCATTCTGGCCACGCTTATGGGCTGGGAGATGGTCTGCCCATAACCGATGGGCAGGGCGTTGGCGCTGTAGGCCTGGGCCTGCAGGGCGTGGTCCACAAAGAGATGCCTGGGGACCCGTCCCAGGACCTTCAAGACCCCTTCGTCGGTAATCCCCTGGGGCAGAAGCTGCTCCCTGACCATGCCCCGCCTGCGATGGCCCATATCCGACGTTACTTGATGCATGCCTCCTGTCCGGGCATAGCCGTTTGGCTCCTGTTTCACCCTCTCGCTCCGGCTACGGCAAGGCCTCTGCTTCCGCAGGGGCCGCATGCTGGTCCAGATGCGTGAGCATGGACCCGATCTCTTCCCGAACCGCGGCCAAAAACCGGGGATAGGCGTCGCATACCTCCGGGGAGAGGGTCAGGTCGCAGGCCGTCTGCCCGGCCTCCAGCCCCAGAAAGACCACTTGCAGATCCTGGCCCAAAACATCGGCGAAGGCCAGGCTGCGCCATAGAGCGGGATCAGAGACCAACCCCGGCCGCTGCATGACCTGATCCAGACTCAGACGGGCCAGACTGCCCGGCTCCATCCCGGATTGCCAGGCATCCAGGACCAGCAGCCCGTGCACACCCTCCAGGCTTAAGGATAAGCTGTCAAGCATCCTCCGATCGCCGAACCGCACCCCGTCCGGCCACTGCTCCCGGTACAGATCGCGAACGGCCCGAATGCCCACCCCTTTGTCCTGCTGAACGGCATCTCCAAGTCCCAATACCATGACGTAGGCCATCACCTTCCTCCTGAATCTCCTTCCACCCAGTGGTTTTCGCCCGTTGTTCTTCACTGCCGGCCACATGGTCCCAGCACGACAAACAGACCCAGAAACCGGACCCGACCCGGGGCAGGGAGGAACATCGCAGCACGCTCCCCGGGGGCCAATCCCCGGGCTCAGGGCGGCGGACTCTGGCCCCTACCACGATCTGCTTCGCTGCTCTTCCAGCGCCTTCTCCTGCTGGTCAAAACTCTCAAACCCGGCCTGCCGCAGGGCATCCTCCACAGTCACATTCCAATCCCAAGTGGCGCAGATCACCGGCTTGTGCAAGGCGGCCCGCAGGCTCTGCAGCTCCTGCCGGTAGAACTCCTCCTTGGCCGTTCCCAGATGGGTCTGGATCTGCTCGTGCAAGCGGGCCAGCTCCCCCTCGTACCAGTCCTGTATCTCCTCCGCCGAGCTGTTCTGCCGCAGGATATGCCCGTAGCGCTCTTCTTCCAGGATTCGGCACAGACGCAGGTAATGCTGCTTCTTGAGCCACGTGCCGAGGTCGCGGACCTTGATGTCCTCTTCCTCCAGGGCCCCGATGTCCATCTTGGTCTGGGCGTAGGTGTCCGGGACCACGGAGGCGGACACGATCCCGGCCACGCAGACCAGCCCGCGGATGATCGTGCTGTTGGACACCCCCTGGCCGCAGAAGCCGACCTTCTTGCCCATCTTCTGGCCGGTGAATATGGTGACCAGGATGGCCCAGACCACGGCCGGGTCCTCTTCATCGTAGATATGGCGCAGCCGGGAGTTGTCCCGGTCCGTCCCCAAGACCAGCTGGGTCATGTCGTTGGAGCCGATGGAAAACCCGTCGAACTCTCTGATGAACTCCTTGGCCAGGATGGCGTTGCTGGGGATCTCGGACATCTGGATGACCTTCAGCCCGTCCTCCCCGCTGCGCAGATTGTGCACGTCGGCCAGGTAGCGCTTCATGCTCCTGGCCTCTTCCAGGGTGCGCACAAAGGGAAGCATGATGGACAGGTTCTTCCCTCCAAAGGCGCCCCGGGCCAGCTTGAAGGCCTCTATCTCCCAGTCGTGAAGGTTTCTGGACACCCCCCGGTATCCAAGCATGGGGTTGTCCTCGTACTCTTCATACAGCATCCCGCCAATCAGGTTCTTGTACTCATTGCTCTTATAGTCCGTGGTCCGGTAGATGATCTCCCGGCCGGAGAAGGCCATGGCAAACAGGGCCAAACCCTGGGCCAGGCTCTGGACGTAGAGCTCCTTTCCGGTCCGATAACCCTTGATTCTGATCATCTGCCGGATCCTGTCCTCCAGATTGCTGACCTCCTCCATGGTCCGGCTCAGCCCCACCTTCTGGGCCACGTCCTTGCGCATCTTCCGGATCCGGTCCAGGACCTGCCTGACCTCTGGATCATCCTGGATCCGCTTGACCTGGGAATCGATCCGTTCCTCGATCTCCTGCTTCCGCTGCCGGCCTTCCGGAGTCCGGGTAGTCAGCTGGGCCAGCTCGTCCGCATAGCCCATAACCTGGCTCACATGCTCAGCGAGATCAGTGGAGGTCTTTAAAACGTCCAGACGCTGAGTGGCCCGCTCCAGATAGTCGTCCAGCTTGTAGTCCAGCTCCCGGATCTTGCGCTGCAGGGCCAGGACTTCTTCCGTTCCCCGGGCGCTGACCTTTTCGCTTAAGACCTCGATCTCCTCGCTCAATCCGGTCAGGATCCCGACATACTTGCGCAGGTTGAGATCAAAGGTCAAAATGCCGAAATCCAGCTGCTCCTTGATGATCTTGGTCAGCTCGTTGTCCAGGGCCTGCAGCTTTTCCTCCACTGCCTGCTGCAGGGTCCCCCGGTCGTAGGCGTCCAGGGCCATGGGATGCACGCCGATGTTGCTGAGCATGAACTCGGCCCGAAGCAAACCGACCTCAAAGTCCGGCGACGTGCGCAGCCGGGACAAAAACAGGGCCTGTCCCACATCAGCAAGGATGATTCCCACCTTGGTCCTGGTTGCCGGAAGCTGCCCGATATCCACTTCTCCGCCCACTTCGATCAAGGGCTGCAGGTTCCGGTAGACCTGGCCTCTGGAACCGTCCACGGTCACTTCCTGCCCGTCCATGGCCCGCAGGAGCTCCACCCGGTTGATGCCGATGACCGAGGGTATGCCCAGCTCCCGGGAGGTGATCGCCGCATGGCTGGTGTCCCCCCCGGCGCTGGCCAGGACGGCGGAGGCGATGCGCATCCCAGGAACCATGTCCGGATCGGTGCGTTCCGCGGCCAGGATATCGCCTTTGTTGATCTTGTTCAGCTCCAGGGCTGAGCGTAGGAAACGGACCTTTCCCCGCCCTGCTCCCCGGGAGGCGCCGTTGCCCTCCAGGAGCACCTCGGTCTGGGGCAGGGCCTGCGGATCGACCTCCAGCCGGCGCATGTAGAGCACATCCGGATTCTTCTCCAGCTCCGCATTCCACCTGGTTTCCGGCCTGGCCTGCACAAACCACAGCCGGTCCCATTCATCGATGCAGAACTCGGTATCCATGATCATTCCGCCGTACGCCCGGCTGATGCTGCGCACTCCCTTGGCCACTTCCTCGGCCTGGGCCAGAGACAGGGACCACCGGTAGATATCCTCGTCCTGGACGGACTCGGTCCGGGTTCCGCTGTGCTCCGGGTCATAAATGATCTTTTTGTCCTTGCATCCCATCTGGCGGATGACCACTTCGGAGCCGTCGTC
Source organism: Desulfovermiculus halophilus DSM 18834 (assembly GCF_000620765.1). Taxonomy (NCBI): domain Bacteria; kingdom Pseudomonadati; phylum Thermodesulfobacteriota; class Desulfovibrionia; order Desulfovibrionales; family Desulfohalobiaceae; genus Desulfovermiculus; species Desulfovermiculus halophilus. The sequence goes on along the minus strand of NZ_JIAK01000006.1, from coordinate 157,981 downwards.
CCGCTGAAAGACGTAGAATTTGTCCGGAGTGACCATTCCCGAGACCACGGCCTCCCCCAGCCCGTAGCTGGCGTCCATGGAGACCAGATCGTTCCGCTCCGTCCCCCGGCAGCCGGTTGCCGTATCCGCGCTGAAGGCGGTTCCGGAGATGATCGGATTGATCATCCGCATGATGCATACGGACAGGGAGGTGTTCTCAATGGACCACTCCTTCTTGGCCTCCTCGGCAATGCTCTCATCAGCTGTCTTTTCCGCCTGGGCCACGGCGTCCAAAATGGCCTCCCTCCGGTAGGTCATGGAGCGCAGGTTGTAGGCCGAAGCGCAATCCCACTGATAGGCGGTGATGCAGTCGTCCTCTGTGGTGATGTTTAAATATGTGTCCTGCAGGCCGGCAAAGGCCTTCTTCCGGCTGTCTTCTCCGGCAGCTGAGGAGCGCACAGCCACTGGCACATTGTCCAGCCCGGCGTCCCTGCAGATCTCCCGGTAGGCCTGCGCCACCGCCTCCTGGACATCCCCAGGCAGGGTCACGGACAATATGGCCACCTGGACCAGGACCGAGCGCTTTCTGAGCTGATCGATGCCTTCCGGGGAAACAGCAAAGCCCTCCACCACATTGTTGATGAACCGGCGCAGGCGGATGAGCTGCTCCCCTTCGGAACGGACCTGCTCCTCTTTGACCCTGGCCGCAGTCTTGCGGACAAAGGTCTTCAAAAACTCCGGATCGCTGTTGACCTCTGTCCCGCTCCAATCCACCTTTTCGTATTCCTGATCGACCACGGAGCGGATAACGGCCGCGTTGACCCGGGTCTGATCCAAAAGGCGGTGGAAGGCCTTGGATGATATGGCCCGAAACTGGGGGGCACGGATATACTCCAGCTCACTGATGATCGCGGTGTTGTAGTTTTTGCCGCCAACCAGGAGCTCGGCCTGTTCCCCGGTATTGACGATATCCGCCCCGGTGAGCAAAAGCTTGTCCGCAATGGGGGCCTGCGTATCCTGTCCCTGCTCAGAGGAGACGGTCTCCTGCTCGGACGACGTGGATTGGGGATCGTGGTGTGCAGCCATATGCTCACTCCTTGTAACGTGTTGGCCCGACGAATGAAAACCCGGGGAACGCGTCCCAAACGGCAAAAAGCGGGAGCCGGATCAGCTCGGCCCGGAGCGCGGTGCCACCTGCAGCGCGCCGGTTGCTCAGCCCTATGGACATAGCAAACAAGGCCCCCGGCGCACAAGTCCACGCCTGCCTATTCCTGGTTCTTCGACGTAGCCTATGGATTTTTCAGTTTGCCATCTCTTCTGTGTGCCCACTTTCGGCCCGGTATTTTCTAAGCCCCGCCAAAGGGGGATCCCTGCCCCCTCCAGGCACTCACATGCTGGACATTGTTTTCAGATGGACTGAGCGTATCATACACGTGAGTGCCGGGTTTCCCCCTTTTGGCGGGACCAAGAAAATGTGCGGGCCTGCCGCTTACGGCACACAGAAGAGACGGCAAACTCTTGTGTATGCAATTCCACTTACTGTGTCGAAGAGCCCTATTCCTTCTCTTCCAAGGCCTCCACTTCCTGCTCCAGGGAGTCCATTTCCGAGAATATCGACTCCGCTCGCTCCTGGAGACCCTGATACTCTTTGTTCAGCTCCCTGATCCGCTCTCCCCGGGCATATATCTCCGGATCGGCCAGCATCTGCTCCAGGCGGTTCTGCTCGGCCAGCACCTGCTCCAGCTCCTGCTCCAGGCTGGCGTACCGCTCTTTCTTGGGCTGCAGGAGCCGGAAGCGTTCGTTGCGCAGCCTGGCCTCCTCCCGCTTTCTTTCCTTCAACGCGTCCTTGGACCTGGCCTGGGGGGACTGGGCATCGCCCTGCTCCCCGCCCTGCAGGATGGCCTCGTATTCGGCATAGCCTCCCGGGAGTTCACTGATCCCCTGCCCGGAAAGCATCCATATCCGGTCCGGGACCCGGGCCAGGAGATACCGGTCATGAGCCACAAGGCATACGGTTCCCGAAAAGCTCCGCAGGGCCTGGATCAATGCCTCCCTGCTCTCCAGGTCCAGATGATTGGTCGGTTCGTCCAGAAACAGGCAGTTGGCCCTGGCCAGAAACAGAGAGGCCAGAAGGAGCCGGTTCTTCTCCCCTCCGCTGAGCTCCCGGACCGGCCGTTCCCACATGGACTCATCCAGCAAAAAGAGACCCAGAACCGATCGCAGTTCCTGCTCTTTGGTCCCGGGATCGGCCATGCGTCTGATCTCGGACAAAACACTCCGGTCCAGATCCAGGGTCTCCCGAATATGCTGAGAAAAATAGCCGATGCGCACCTTGGTCCCGGAGGCGACCTTTCCCTGAGTGGGCTGCAGATCCCCGGCCATAACCTTGAGCAGCGTAGACTTGCCGCATCCGTTGGGTCCAACCAGGGCCACTTTCTGCCCCCGGTAGAGATGAAAGCTGACCGCCGGCCACAGCGGCTCGCGCCCGGGGTAGGCGAACTGCATGTCCACGATCTTGCAAACCGTGTGCCCGCTGCGCTGCGGCTCGGGCCAGGAGAATGCCAGCTGCTTGCCGGACTGGCCCGGGGCAACGGCCTCCCGTTGCGTCTTGAGCTGTTCAATCTCCCGCAGCCTGGATTGGGCCTGCCTGGCCTTGTCCGCCTTGTACCGGAACCGGTCCACATAGTGCTGGCGGTGGTTGATGGCCTGATCCAGCTTCTGGGTCTGGCGTCTGCGTTGCTCCTGCTGCTCGCGGTCCCAGTCCAGGTACTGGCTGTAGGTGCCCTGGCGAAAGACCGCCCTGCCCCGGCCCAGGGCCAAGACCCGGTTTCCGGCCCGGTCCAGAAAGTACCGGTCATGGGCCACAAAGACCACGATCCCTTGAAACCTGGCCAGAAAGTTCTCCAGCCAGAACACGGCCTCCAGATCCAGATGGTTGGTTGGTTCGTCCAGAAGCAGGATATCCGTTCCCTGGACCAGAAGACGAGCCAGCTTGGCCCTCTCCTGCCACCCGCCGCTCAAGTGCCGCAGAGGGGCCGACCATTGAGAAGTGGGAAAGCCGAGCCCGGTAAGTACGGACTGGATGCGGTGTTCTGGATTGTAGCCGTAGGCGTGTTCCAGCTCTGTCTGCTTCTGGGCCAGCTGCTGCCGGGTACGCTCTTCGTCGGCCTGTTCCCAGCTCTGCCACAGGTCCTGCCAGGAGGGAATGCCCTCGCCGACCCAGGAGAAGAGCCCGGTCTCCACCTCAGAGGTATCCAGCTCCTGCCAGGCGTAGCCGATCCGCGCCCCGGGGGGATGGATCTGGACCCGCCCCTGGTCCGGGCTTAAATCTCCGGCGATGATGTGCAGCAGGGTACTCTTTCCGCTCCCGTTCGGCCCGACCACCGCTACCCGGTGACCGGGGGCGAGCTCCATGTGCACATTGCGGAACAGCTCGGTTCCGGCAAAGCCCTTGCTGACCCCTTGTACCTGAAGTCGGATATCCATTCAGGACGTACCCTGCCTTGACCTGGTTATCCTTGGCCCAGAAGCTGATCGCAGACCAGATCCCCCATGCGGGAACAGCCCACGATCTCACTGCGGTCTGTTGCCAGGTCTGCAGTCCGGTGTCCCCGGCCGAGCACCGCATGCACCGCGTCCTCCACAGCCCGGCCCTCGGTTTCCAGCCCCAGGCCGTAGGTACAGAGCATGGCCGCGGAAAGGATGGTGGCCAGGGGGTTGGCCGCATCCTGTCCGGCCAGGTCCGGAGCGGATCCGTGCACCGGTTCGAACAGTCCGGGTCGGGACTGCCCCAGGGAGGCTGAGGGCAAGAGTCCGATGGATCCGGTAATGGTCGCCGCTTCATCGGAGAGGATGTCCCCGAACATGTTCCCGGTGACGATGACGTCGAACTGCGAGGGATCGCGGACCAGCTGCATGGCGGCATTGTCCACATACATGTGCGAGAGCTCGACCTGGGGGTAGTCCCGGGCCAGCTCGGCGATCACTTCCCGCCACAGCCTGGAGACATCCAGGACATTGGCCTTGTCCACCGAACACAGCCTGCCCCTGCGCTTACCCGCAATCTCGAAGGCCATCCGGCCGATGCGCCTGATCTCCTCCTCGGAGTAGACCATGCTGTTGATCCCTACCCGCTGTCCCTCATGGGTCCGCACCCCTTGGGGCCTCCCGAAATAAATCCCTCCGGTGAGCTCCCGGAGAACCATGAGGTCTATGCCCTGGCGGACAATATCCGGGCGGAGATAAGAGGCCTGGGCCAGCTCCGGGTAGATGACCGCCGGACGAAGATTGGCAAACAGCCCCAGGGCCTTGCGGATGCCCAGGAGGCCCTGCTCCGGCCGCAGCTTGTGCTGAACATCATCCCACTTCGGTCCGCCCACCGCCCCCAGAAGGACGGCATCCGCCTTGGTGCAGGCATCAATGGTCTCCTGGGGCAGGGGATGGCCGGCGGCATCGATGGCCCCTCCCCCGATCATATGCTCAGTGAATGTGAACCCGTGGCCGAACTTCTGGCCTACAGCATGCAGCACCTTGACTGCCTGGTCGGTGATATCCGGCCCGATCCCGTCTCCGGGCAATACGCATACAGTATAATCCATGCCCAATTCCTCGCGCGTTGTACCTGTGTGAACTGTCCTGCATACACCCTGTTCCATACCCGCCGTCAGCCCCGACACAGCCCCGGTTCTTCCGTAGCCTGTGGATTATTGGTCCTCTGCCCTCTATGCAGTGACGGCATCCCTGGCCAGACGGTCCCGGACGTATTCAACAAGCCCCCCGGCGGCGAGAAGGGTCTGCATGAACTCGGGCAAAGGAGGGACAGTGATTACCTGCTGGGTGCGCAAATTTCGTATCCTTCCCTCCTGCACATCAATATCCAGGCTGTCTCCGTCCTGGATCAAGGCCACGTCCTCACCGACCTCCATGAGCACCAAGCCCATGTTAAAGGCATTGCGGTAAAAGATCCGGGCGAAGCTGTGGGCCACCACCACCGGGATTCCGGCCCCGAGGATGGCCAGCGGGGCGTGTTCCCGGGACGACCCGCATCCGAAGTTGGGACCGCCCACCAGTATGTCCCCGGCCTGAACCCGCTGCACCCAGTCCGGTTCCAGACCGGCCATGCAGTGGGTGCCCAGGACCTCCGGCTCGGTGCTGACCAGGTATCTGGCCGGGATAATGGCATCGGTATCGATATTGGCCCCCACTTTGTGGGCTTTGCCAGAAAAGTGCATTCCTTTCCCCCTCTTCACTCCATGCTCATTGAGACCGCGCATTGCACGGCAGACGAGATGATGCCACGCGTGACCCTGCCTGCGATTTGGCCCTCTAGCCGGGTCGCAGGAGGAAGGCTGGACCTTGTCTCTGTCCGTGCTGAACAGGGCGGACACTCATTCCTCCCTGCTGCAACGCCGTACCTCTCAACCTCGATCCAACGTGCCGTTTATGGACAGCAGTCCGGTTTTTACCGGAACCAAGCCCTTCCCTCCGCTCTCCGCCCTCTAACCTCTGTCTTCTAACTTCTGTCGTCTGCCGTCTGTCTTCTGACCTCTGACTTCTGATCTCTGTCTTCTTTCGTCTGTCTTCTGACCTCTGACCTCTATCTTCCGTCTTCCGCCCTAGACCTGATCCGGATGCACGATCTCCCCGGCCACAGCGCTGGCAGCGGCCACCGCCGGGCCGGACAGGTACACTTCACTGTCCAGGCTGCCCATCCGGCCCTTGAAATTCCGATTGGTTGTGGCCAGACAGCGCTCACCCCCGGCCAAAATCCCCATATGCCCGCCCAGACAGGGACCGCAGGTCGGAGGCCCGATAACCCCTCCGGCCTGCAGAAAATCCAGCAGCAGTCCTTCTTCCAGGGCCTGGGCATATATCCTGGGTGTTGCTGGAAGAATGATCAGCCGCAGCCCCGGGGCAACCTTCCTGCCCCGAAGGATACCGGCCGCTTCCCGCAGATCGGAGATCCGCCCATTGGTGCAGGAGCCGATGACCACCTGATCCAGGGGAGTGTTTGCAACCTCTTGAACCGGGCGCACGTTATCCGGGAGATGGGGGCAGGCCACCTGGGGCTGGAGGTCTGAGAGATCAACATCCATTCTCTGCTCGTAGCCCGCATCCGGATCCGGATACAGACGGCTGTCCCCCTGTCGACCGGCGGCCTGCAGATACTCCAGGACAGCGTCGTCAGCCGGAAACAGCCCGGCCTTGCCCCCGGCTTCAATGGCCATATTAGCTATGGTCATCCTGGCCTCCACCCCCAGCTGGGCCAGTCCCGGCCCGCCGAACTCCATGGCCTTGTACAGGGCCCCGTCCACCCCGATTCTGCCGATCAGAGCCAGGACAACGTCCTTGCCCCCGACCCATTTGCCCAGGGTCCCCTGCAGGTCCACCCTCAGCGTGGCCGGGACCTTGAACCAGGTCTCGCCCAGGACCATGGCCGCGGCGATATCCGTACTCCCCAGGCCGGTGGCAAAGGCCCCGAGGGCCCCGTAGGTGCAGGTGTGGCTGTCCGCCCCGATCACGATCTCACCCGGACCGACCAGCCCCAGCTCCGGAAGCAGGGCATGTTCCACCCCGCTCGTTCCCCCTTCGTAGTAATGGGATATCTGCATCCTGCGGGCGAACTCGCGCACTGTTTTGACCTGTTCCGCCGAGTCCTGGTCCTTGTTCGGGGTAAAGTGATCGCAGACCAGAAAAATGCGCTGCGGATCAAAGACCCTGTCCGCCCCCATGCGCTGCAGGGATGCAATGGCCAGCGGGGCGGTGATGTCGTTGGCCAGGACCCCGTCCACCCGGCACTGAACGATCTGTCCCGGCCCGCTCACCTGGTCCGCAGTATGGGCCTGCAGGATCTTTTCCGCTAGATTCTGGCGCATATCGTGTCTTCCTCCTTCTTGGCCAGCCGGTTCAAGGCATTGATGTACGCCTTGGCGCTGGCCACGATGATATCCGGATCAGCCCCCCGTCCGATGGCCGTCTGCTCCCCTTCCTGGATCTTGACCGTGACCTCGCCCTGGGCATCCGTGCCCCCGGTGATCGCGGTGACCGAAAACTTCTGCAGGGAGGGGTTTTTGCCCACGATCCTGCATATGGCGTTGAACACGGAATCCACAGGCCCGACCCCGAACTCGGCGACCTGAACGTTTTCATCGTCGACACTCATTTTCAGGGTGGCTGTAGGAATGGCCATGTTGCCGGAAAGTGAACTCAAATACAAGAGCTTGTACTTATCCGGGATGCGGTACACCTCTTCCAGGACCAGGGCCTCCAGATCCTCGACAAAGATCTGCTTCTTCTTATCCGCCAGGGTCTTGACCGCTTCCACCACATGATCCAGCTGCTCCCGGTCCAGGCGGTACCCCAGCTCCTCCAGACGGCGCTGGCAGGCGTGACGGCCGGAATGCTTGCCCAGCACCATCTCCGAGGGCGGACGGCCGATGCTCTCCGGGGTCATGATCTCATAGGTCTGCTTGTTCTGCAGCATCCCGTGCTGGTGGATACCGGCCTCATGGGCAAAGGCATTGCCCCCGATAACCGCCTTATAGGCTGGTATGGCCTGCCCGATAATCAGGGAAAGCAAACGGCAGGTAGGATAGATCTGGTCCTTGACGACATTGGTTTCCAGGCCGTGCAGGTCCTTGCGCACCTCCAAGGCCATGACCACTTCCTCCAGGGCAGCGTTGCCGGCCCGCTCTCCAATCCCGTTCAGGGTTACTTCGACCTGCCGGGCCCCGGCCTGGACCGCTGCCAGGGTGTTGGCCGTGGCCAGCCCCAGGTCGTTGTGGCAGTGCACGCTGAGAACGACATCCTCGATGCCCTGGACCGTGTCCTTTAAATGCCGGATCAGGGCGGCGTATTCCTCCGGCTGGGTATAGCCCACCGTGTCCGGGATATTGATGGTTGTGGCCCCGGCGTCCACAGCGGCCTGAACCACCTGGGTCAAAAAGCTCCAGTCCGACCTGGATGCATCCTCGGCCGAAAACTCGACATTTTGGGTGTAAGTGCTGGCCCGGCCCACGGCTTCAGCCACCTGAGCCAGGACCTGCTCCCGGCTCATGGCCAGCTTATACTCCATATGGATGTCCGAGGTGGCCAAAAAGGTGTGGATCCGCGGCCTTCTGGCATCCTTGATCGCTTCCCAGGCCCGGTCGATGTCCGCAGTGGAGGCCCGGGCCAGACCCGCAACCTGGGCGTTTTCAATCACCTGGGCGATCTCCTGGACCGCCTCAAAATCCCCGGTGCTCGAGGCCGGAAAGCCGGCCTCAATTACATCCACGCCCAGGGCATCCAGCTGCCGGGCCAGCCGCCGCTTTTCCTGCATATTCATGCTCGCCCCGGGGGACTGCTCTCCATCGCGCAACGTGGTATCAAAGACATACACTGTATTGTTCTGCATCACTGCTCTCCTTTATTCGCCGATTCCTCCAGGCGGGCCTGGAGGAATCGTTCGTACCTGGTACAGGAAACACCCTCCCTGCCCTGGGTGGGCATGAGAGGCGGCACAAGTAAGCTGATGTGGAATGTATGAGCTGTGAACTCGGAGGCTTAACGGCTGGTAAGCCCCCGTAGGAATGTCCCCCGGCGCAGGGGGAGGACGGCATAGGTATATGCCAGGCCGGAAAAGAGATAGGCGAGGAAGAAAAAGAAGCCCAGCATCCTGGGTTCCGAAGCCATGAGGACAAAGAGAAGGACAACGGCCACAGACATGGTGTACGGATGAGCCTTGACCGCCTCCAGATCCTTAAACGAGGCATAGCGCACCTTGCTGACCATGAGCAGGCCGGAGGCCAGGGTCAGCCCCACGCACCACCCCGGGAGGACGGCCTGGAGCGCACCTTCCGGCAGCCTGGCCGCAAACAGGACCAGGGTGGCCAAAAGACAGGCCGCAGCCGGGATTGGCAGACCGACAAAGAACTTCTTGCCCCCTCCGGGACTGCGCATGGCTGAAACGTTGAATCGGGCCAGACGCAGGGCCCCGCAGGCCAGATAGGCGAAGGATACGAGCAGGCCGGTGCGACCCAGGTGCTGGGTCTGCCACAAGTAGATCATGGCTGCGGGCGTGACCCCGAAGGCCACCAGATCGACAAGGGAGTCCAACTGAATGCCGAACTCGGAGCTGGCCTTGGTCATCCTGGCCAGCTTGCCGTCCAGCCCATCGCACAGGCAGCTGACCAGTATGGCCGAGGCACAGAGCTCGAACCTGCCCTGAACCGCCCACATCAGGCCCATGAACCCGGCAAGCAGGCTGGCTGTGGTGAACAGATTGGGCAGGATGTAGATCCCTTTGTGGCGAAAATCAGACATGCGCGGGTGTGTGCTCGTGTTTCCTGGCCAGTATGGTTTGTCCGGCAAGGACCCGGTCACCGGGCCTTACCTTTATTTCATAACCTTCCGGCAGATAAAGGTCAACCCTGGACCCGAACTTGATCAGGCCCACCCGCTGCCCGGACTCTACCTTATGGTCGATATCCGGCCAGCAGACGATTCGCCTGGCCACGAGCCCGGCGATCTGGACCATGCACCACCTCTGTCCCTGGTCATCTTCAATCCGGATAATATTCTGTTCGTTGCTCCGGTCCACCTTGTTCAGCGAGGCCCGCAGAAAGCGGCCCCGAAAGTAGCGTATGTCCACAACCCTGCCCTGTACCGGCGACCTGTTCACGTGCACGTCAAAGACGTTCATGAAGATGCTGATCCTGGGCCTGCTCTCGGTCCCCCCGGGTTCGACCCTGGACCGGACCTCCAGAACCCGGCCGTCGGCCGGGGAGAGGGCCGCATCCTTCTCCCGGGACACAACCCGCTGTGGATCACGGAAAAAATGGACGATGCCCAGAGTCAGCACAAGCGCGGCCAGGCTGAGCAGCGCCCACCCCAAGAGGGCAAAGACCACAGCGGCCAAACTGGCCATGCCTATATACGGCGCACCTTCCGGTCGCAATTCCATCGATCCTCCCTGCATGCAGCCCTCCGTCGTAGTCCGATCCTGAAACAGGGACCCAAGGCCCCACCCCGGCTCAATCTTCAGCACTGGTGTGTTGTACATCCTTGCGGCCCAACAGGCAATACGCGCCCCCGCTGTCCTTGACTTGGGCGGGCATGCCGGATATTGGTAGCAATCATCCCTGAAGCAAGCAGGAATACACAGTCTTTTGGAGTCAGCGCGTGATCCGGTTTGACGAGGTCCAGAAATGGTTTGGCGAGTACCAGGTCCTGCAAAACATCAACCTGCATATCCGGGAGGGAGAGGTGGTCGTTGTCTGCGGCCCCAGTGGATCGGGGAAAAGTACCCTTATCCGCTGCATTAACCGGCTGGAGCCCATTCAATCCGGAAAAATCGTCGTCGACCAGCTGGACATCAATGACCCGAAGACCAATCTGGCTCTGCTCAGGGCCGAAATAGGCTTTGTCTTCCAGCAGTTCAATCTCTACCCGCACATGACGGTCCTTCAAAACGTCACCCTGGCTCCTCTTCTGGTCCGCAGATTACCCCCCAAGCAGGCCGAATCCAAAGGCATGGACCTCTTGTCCAAGGTCAACATCCCGGACAAGGCCCACGCCTATCCCTGTCAGCTCTCCGGCGGCCAGCAGCAGCGAGTGGCCATCGCCCGGGGACTGGCCATGAACCCCAAGATCATGCTTTTTGACGAACCCACGTCTGCCCTGGACCCGGAGATGATCAACGAGGTCCTGGACGTGATGCGCACCCTGGCCAAGGAGGGCATGACCATGGTCTGCGTCACCCATGAGATGGGGTTTGCCAAGGAAGTTGCCGATCGAGTCATCTTTATGGACCAGGGGCTGCTGATCGAAGAAAACACCCCCTCGCAGTTCTTCACCCACGCCCAGCACCCCCGGACCAAGGAGTTCCTGAGCAAGATCCTCAGTCACTGAATGCTTAGGAACAGACCCCGCAGCACGGGCATCCCGGCCGGGCTTACTTAGCTGCCCCCGGGTGCACATACACGCGTATCGGCGGCATTGCCCCTGGACCTTAACCACATGGAGGAGCTATGTATCGTGCAACTCTGATTACCCTGTCCCTCATCGGGTGCGTTCTGCTGGCCGTTCCAGCCTGGTCCGGCCCTACCTATGACCGGGTCATGGAGAACAAGGTCATTCGGGCCGGGATCATGACCGACTCCATCCCCGGGGCGTTTTACAACCAAAACCAGGAATGGGTGGGCTTTGACGTGGACATAGCCAAGGAAATCGCTGACCGCCTGGGGTGCGAGCTTGAGCGGGTCCCAGTGAACAACAAGACCAGAATCGCCTTTGTCCAGCAGGGCCGCATCGACATGAGCGTGGCTAACATGACCCACAAAAGGGAGCGGGACAAATCCATCGACTTCTCCATCACCTATTTCTTTGACGGTCAAAAGTTTTTGGCCCAAAAAGGACAATATGATGAGTGGGAGGATTTTGTGGGCAAAAAGATTGCCACCATGCAGGGCACGACCTCGGAAATCAACGTCAAGAATCTGCTGCAGAAGCTGGGCGACCCCAACTACGAACAGAACGTGATCTCCTTTCAAAAAGAGTCGGAATGCTTTCAGGCCTTGCAGATGGGGCGGGTCGCGGCCTGGAGCACAGACTCCACCATCCTTCTGGGGTATGCGGCCAAGGAGCCCGGCAAATACGAATTGGTCGGAGACTTTTTCAGCAACGAGCCCTATGGAATCGGCTTGCCCGAGGATGACTCAGACTGGCGGGACCTGATCAACTTCACCCTCCAGGATATGTGGAAGGACGGGACCTACATGGAGATCTATACCAAGTGGTACGGTCCGGACACCCCGTATCACTTCCCCATGACCGAAGAAATCGAAATGTGGCCATAACCAAATGCCCGGGGTTCAGGTGTGCCTGAGGCACACCTGAACCCCGGTATAAAGCTGGATTTTTCCCCATAAATACGTCACAGAGCTTCATTCTGGATCAAACAGGGCGCCTGCGGCCAGCAGCGGCGCTGAAGCCTGAGCCTTCGTAAGTATATGCTTGCATACTGGCTGGAAAAACGGTGGGTGCAGTACACGACCCTGATCGTCATCGTCGCGGTCATGGTTGTCTACTGGGGCTTCTTTTTCAAGTTCGGCTACGAGTTCGACTGGAGCGTCCTGTTTGAGGTCAACCCGACCTATCAGGAGCACTTCGGCCTGGTCCTTCTCCAGGGCCTGGTCCTGACGATCAAGATATCTCTGATCAGCTCCGGCATCGCCCTGGCCCTGGGCACCTTCTTCGGATTGGGCCGATTGGCCTCCTTTGCCCCCCTGCGCTGGCTGTCCACCGCCTATGTGGAGTTTTTCCGCAACACCCCCCTGCTCATCCAGCTCTTCTTCTGGTATTTCGCCTTCCCCATGGGGCTGCCCCAGGCGGCCAGAAACTACGTCTTCGGCCTCAACTATGAATTCTGGTGCGCCACCATCGGGTTGTCCGTGTATACCGGCTCCTTCATGGCCGAGGTCATCAGGGCCGGGCTGCAGTCCATCCCCCGCGGACTTCTGGAGTCCGCCTACTCCAGCGGGCTCTCCTACCTTCAGGTCCTCCGGAGCATCATCCTCCCTCTGGCCTTCCGGAGCATCATTCCTCCTTTGGGCAGCGAGTTTTTAAACAACATGAAGAACTCCTCCCTGGCCATGGTGGTTGGCGTTGCCGAGCTGACCTGGTCCTCCCAACAGGTTGAATCCCTGACATTTCGGGGATTTGAGGCCACGACCGGGGCCACTGTCCTGTATCTGGCCCTGTCCCTGGTCATCTCCGGGCTCTTGAACCTGGTCAACGTCAAGCTGAAAATCCAGCCCAGCGCCCGTACCTCCTGGAACCAGCGGGCGGCTGACCTGCTTTTCAGCCCCCTGAGCCTTGTGTGGGCAGCCGCCTCCAGGCTGACAACCGCCTGGTACGCCAAGCGGGCCGGAGGCCGGGCCACCCTGGTCCGATCCCCCCTCCAGGCCGCGGCCATCCAGGTCCGGCACTGGGCGGCCGCGGTTGTTGCCCTTGCCTTCAAAACCGCGTTCGTGGCTGCCCTTGTCTATGTCGGCTTCAAGCTCATTCAGGGGCTGATGGGATTTAACTGGCAGGTCATCTGGGACAACCTGGACACCCTGCTCATCTGGCGCTTTCCCCACGGCAGCGAAAATGAGCTCTTCTGGGGGCTGGGCGGGTTGGCGTACTCCATTCTCATGGCGGTCATCGCCATCTCGGTCAGCTTCTTCATCGGCCTGGCCGCCGGGCTGGGCCGGGCCTCGTCCAATCAGCTGTTCCGTCTCCCCTGCATGGTGTATATCGAGGTCATTCGGGGCAACCCCCTGATCATCGTCATCTTCTGGGTCTACTTTTTCATCCCCATCGTCACCGGGGCCTTCTTTGACGTCTTCTGGAGCGCCACCGTCGCCTTGACCATCTTCACCGGGGCCTATCTGGCCGAGATCGTGCGCAGCGGGGTACAGAACATCCCGTCCGGGCAGGTGGAAGCCGCCTATTCCACAGGCCTGTCCTACTTTCAGACCATGCGCCGGATCATCCTCCCTCAGGCCCTGAAACAGATGATCCCGGCCATTGTCGGACAATTCATCGCCATCTTCAAAGATACCTCTCTGGCCTTTGTCATCGGAGTCCTGGAGCTGACCTTTGTGGCCCAGGGCCTGAACAACCGGCTCATGGTCTATCCTTTTGAGATCTACACCACAGTGGCCTTTCTGTATTTCATCTGCTGCTACGCCATGAGCTGTTACGCCCGCCGGCTGGAAGCCCGCCTGTCCCCGGAGAAGCAGTCCCTGGTCATGTAGCAGACCGGCAAAACTCTTGGTTTTTCCATGTGTAATGGTGCATATTGAACGACGAGCACAAAGTTCACCAAGCTTGAGCTCTGTATGTTCAGTGAACACCTAGGTGCCACTTCCGCAGGCATGTATACCAAACACAATAGATTCTTCAGTCGCTACCCTCCTTCAGAATGACAAGAAGGGTTCACGAACTATGCGGCAGAGCGTCATCCTCCCTTTTGTCATTCTCAGCGAGTCTGGGAGCGAAGAATCCCTGACCAAAATGGATAATAGCCCCGGTTCTGTTTGCATACAATCAGCGTCAGGCCCCCCGTTTTTCTGATCCCGGCGCAGACGGTTTTACAGCCCGCCCCGAGTCTGGTAGACACTGTGCATGCCTCATTTTCCTGCGTTCATCGACCTTCGAGGCCGGACCTGCGTGGTCGCAGGGGCTGGCTCAGTGGGGCAGCGCAAGATCCGGCGCCTTCTCCATTGCCGGGCAGATCCCCTGGTAGTGGTCGAGCCCAGACCGGAGCCCCTCAAAGCCATGCATCCAGAGGCCGTCCAGGCCATCACCCTGCACAACCGGCCTTTTGAGCCAAAGGACATCCAGGGGGCCTTCTTGGTGGTGGCCAGCACCTCCAGCCCGGAGGTAAACGCGCAGATCGGCCGTCTGTGCCGGGAGCACACCATCCTGTGCAACGTTGTCGATCAGCCCGAACTCTGCTCCCTGATCTGGCCCTCGCTCATCAGTCAGGGGGATCTGGAACTCGCAGTGACCACCGGCGGGACCAGTCCGGCCCTGACCAGGCGCATCCGGCAGCAACTGGAGCAGGAGTTCGGCCCGGAATATACAGTATGGACCAGCCTGCTCAAGGCGCTTCGTCCGGCGGTTATTGCCCGGGGAGCCCCGCAGGCAGAGAACGCCGCCCTCTTCCGCTCCCTGACCGACGGGGAGCTGAGCCGGGCCATTGCCCAAAAGGACGGACCCGGCTTACTGGCCTTGCTTCAAGACCGCCTGCCCCCTGACCTGCATCCCTTTGCCCGCGAGGTGCTGCATGAACATGATTTTTCTCTTTGATCTGGGCATCGCCCTGCTCTATTTTCTGGCCTCTGTGCTCTATGTGGCCGGGGTCCTGGGGGGCAATACCCGGCTAAAGAGCATTGCCTTGGGCTGGCTGGGCCTGGGGTTCATCCTCCACAGCCTGGATCTGGCTCTCAACCTGGCCGCCAACCCCGACTTTACCGCCACCCAGGGCCAGTTCTACGTCAGTCTTCTGGCCTGGACCCTGCTGGGGCTGTACCTGGTGGTCTGGTGGAGACTGCGGATCCAGTTCCTGGCCCTGACTGCAGCGCCTCTGGCCCTCATTCTTTTTTCCTCCTCCATGCTGGTCCACGCTCCGGAGCTGACCATCCCGGCCCAGCTCAGCGGGTTGTGGTTCGGCCTGCATGTGGCCGCTCTGTTCGTCAGCATCGCCCTCTTGGCCATGGCCTTCGGGGCCGGGGTCTGCTATCTGTACGTGGATTGGCACATCAAGCACAAGACCAAGCCAAGCCGAATTCGCCGCGATTTTCCGGCCCTGCTCAACTGCGACCGGGTCAATCACTGGGCGGTGAGCCTCGGCTTTCCCCTGTTCACCATCGGGATGCTGGCCGGCTTCTTGTGGGCCGACGTCACCTGGGGCCGGGCCTTTTCCTGGGACCCCAAGGAACTGGCCAGCGTTCTGATCTGGTTCCTCTTTGCCTATCTCTTTCACCAGCGCCTGGCCCTGGGCTGGAAGGGCCGGAAACCGGCCACTCTGGCCTCCTGGCTCTTTGTACTCTGTCTGGTCTCCATCGCCGTGATCAACTTTTTTCTGCCAACCCATCACAGCTTCCGCCCCTGATCCATCCATGTCTCAAGAAATCATCCTTGTCGGACTCAATCACCGCACTGCCCCTGTGGACATCAGGGAACAGTTCGCTTTGCCGGACACCGGGCCCAGGGAACTGGCCATCTTCGGCCAGCACAGCCCGGTCCAGGAGGCTCTGACCCTGTCCACCTGCAACCGGGTGGAGCTTTTGGCTGTGGTCAACAGCGGGGACAACCCTCTGACGCCCATCCTCTCCGCTTGGGCCCATCTCTGCGGACAGGATCCCCAGCTCCTCCGCGAGCACATCTATATCCACAAGGGACATAAGGCCGTGGAACACGTCTTCCAGGTGGCCTCCAGCCTGGACTCCATGGTGGTCGGAGAACCCCAGATCCTGGGCCAGCTCAAGCAGGCCTACCGGCAGGCCGTGGAGCAGGGAACCACCCGGACCATCATCAATCGCTTGATGCACAAGGCCTTTTCCGTGGCCAAGCGGGTGCGCAGCGAGACCCGTATCGCCCAGAGCGCCGTATCCATCAGCTTTGCAGCTGTGGAGCTGGCCAAGGATATCTTCGGGGATCTGTCCAGACAACGGGCCATGCTCATCGGGGCCGGAGAAATGGCCGAGCTGGCCGCAACCCATCTGTTGAACTCCGGGCTGAGTCAGCTCCTGGTGGCCAATCGCACTCTGAACCGGGCCCAGGAGCTGGCCGAACGGTTTAACGGCAGGGCGGTGGCCTACTGCGATCTCCTGTCCCAGCTGCCCACAGTAGATATCGTCATCAGCTCCACCGGGGCCACCCAGCCCATCCTGCACGCCAGGGACATGCGGTCCATACTCAAGCAGCGCAAGAACCGGCCCATGTTCTTCATCGACATCGCCGTTCCCAGGGATATCGATCCCGACGTGAACCAGCTGGACAATGTCTACCTCTACGACATCGACGACTTGAAAGGCGTGGTGGAGGAAAACATGGCCCAGCGCCAGGAGCAGGCAGGACTGGCCCGGGAGATCGTGGCCCAGGAAGTGGACACCTTTCAGGACTGGCTCAATTCCCTGGATCTGACCCCGACCATCGTCGACCTCCTGCAGCACGGCGAGAACCTGGCCCACAAGGAGGCTGAACGGACCTTGAAGCGCCTGGGACCAAATGTAGATCCGGAAACGGAAAAGGCGGTCCGGACCATGGCCCAATCCCTGGCCAAAAAGCTCTACCACCCGGCCATAGACTTCCTCAAGCGCCGGGGGCAGGAGCAGGATCAGGCCCAGCACTACGTCTCGGTTATTCGGCGCATGTTCGACCTGGACCGGGACGAAGTGCCGGACAACGCCCACGCAGACAGACGGAACACCACCCGCTGAACCGAAACTCTAAGGACATCTCCATGCGTTCCTACCGGATAGATGAAATGCTCCCGGAGCAGGCTGCGGGGCTCTTCGCCCGTCTGCAGCAGGACCTCGGCCCGGGGCCGATGCAGGGCATTATCTGGATCCAGCTGCCGTCCGGCCTGCTCACCCCGCAGCAGCTCGGCCACCTGGACTCCTGCGGGCCGTATATCCTCAGCCTGGAGGCCGGCTCCACCTGGATCCAGCTGGAGCTTCTGGTCCGGGCCAGACAGACCTTCCGCTGCGACTGCATCGGCTTTGCCACCCCGGAGCAGCGGGCCTACGGGATAGGTGTGGTTGATCAGGCCGTGTTGGATCTGGGGCTTGGAGTATAGGACAATGCCCGGCATCACCCTGCAGGGACTGCCCCCCAAATGGGCTCATTTCTGCCTGGATATCTGCTCCTTCATCCAGGACGAACTGAACCTGGACCTGGAGGAGAGGACAATTCTGCTGGCCGCATCCAGGGGAGTGGATTCAACCGCCATGATCCTCTGGGCCCATGTAATGCGTCCCCGCCTGGGGACCAGCCTGCACGCCGTCCACCTCCACCATGGACTCCGGGAACAAGCGGATGCCGAGGCTGCCGACCTCCAGCGCCTGTGCCGGAAACTGGACATCCCCCTATATCAGGGCCGGACCAAGGCCTCAATATATGCCCGGCGCCGGAGCCTGGGCCTGGAGGAGGCCGGACGCATCCTCCGCTACCGGTTCTTGACCGCCACAGCCGTCAGGCTCGGCGCCCACTTCCTGCTCACCGCCCACCACCTGAACGATCTGGCTGAAGACGCCCTCATGCGCCGGCTTCGAGGCGCCGGCTGGCCGGCGCTGGCCGGCATGCCGGCCTGGATCCCGGATACCGCCATCCTGCGTCCTTTTTTGCTCACCCCCAAGCAGGACCTGGCCGATTTCGTCCGCGCCTGCGGACAGACCTGGCTGGAAGACGAGAGCAATCAGGACCCAAGGTTTGCCCGCAATCGCATCCGGCACCGGATCCTGCCCCTGCTGTGCACTGAAAATCCTGGATTCTTGGGCCAGACTGCCGACCTCTGGCGTCAGGCCCAGGTGGATGCAGACTACTGGGCTAAAGAGATGCAGGCCCTGAGGGCAGCCGAACACACTCTGCCCCAGGGCACTCTCCTTCCAGCCCAGTCCCTGAACCGCTTGCATCCTGCTCAGCGTCTGCGCTGGTACCGAAGTGTCCTGGACCGTCTAGGTCCCGGCCAGGCCCTGGCCGGGAACCTCTTCCGCCTGGACCGGGCCTGGCGGAACCGAACCTGGCACAAACGGTTCCAATTCCCGGGGGACAAGGAAATCCGCGTAACCCCCCGGGGCCTTGTGTGCACTCGTTCAACGCCCAGTTGATCATTGCCCGGCTCTTGGATAGGCTCAGGCCATGTTCTGGATCAAGACAGCGCTTTGCCTCTTCATTCTGGCCTATCCGCTCTGGGACCTGGTCTGGTATGCCCTGGGCGTTCGCAAAACCACGCCCTGGGACCTCAGGGCCAAGCTGCACCGCAAGGGACCGTTTATCATTGACGTCTCCACCGGACCGGAGTATCGGTTGCTGCACATACCCTCGGCTGTGAACCGGCCCGACCTCCTGGGCCGGAAAAGGCCTCTGCCCTTTTCCGTGCATCAGCCCTTGGTCGTGGTTTGCTCCACAGGGCACCGCTCCCCGGTGGCGGTCAAGCGGCTGCAGAGAATGGGCTATCGAAACGTAACCGCCCTGGCCTGGGGCATGCTGGGCTGGAAGATGGCCCGGGGGGAGACGGCCCGGGGACCGGAGCCAAGATAAGGCCCACACGGCAGCCACCGACCGTCGAGGACGGGTCTGCTGACCTGAACCGGTGCCATCTTGTGCCGAACAGACCGTGACTCGCACCATTATTCCTATGTCCGCATTCGACATCTGCGCCTTTGGCAACAGCCTGACCGCTGGCTTTGGCCTGCCGGAGCAGGCCAGCCTGCCCCGGCAGCTCCATGCCCGTCTGGAGGCCGACGGCATCGCCACAGTCATCGCCAACCACGGCATCTCCGGGGACACCACGGCCGGAGGGCTTGGCCGGATCCAGTCTGCCCTGCGCCCTGGACCGGACCTGGTCATTCTGGAGCTTGGGATCAACGACATCCTGATGGGAATCCCCCCCAAGCGCATCAGGGCCAATCTGGAGCAGCTGATCCAGGCCTGCCTCCAGGCCAAGGCCCGGGTCCTTCTGGCCGGGTTCACCGCTGTTTTGGATGTCCCCCCGGCGGCTGGCGAGGAGTTCAATGCCCTCTATCCGGAGCTGGCCCGGACCTATGATCTGACTCTGTTCCCTGATTTCCTGGGCCGGGTGGCAGGAGATCCTGAGCTGACCCTGCCCGATGGACTGCACCCCAACGCCCGGGGAATTGCCTGGATAGTCAACCGCCTGGCTCCAGTGGTACGCGCCGTCCTGGAAGCCATGGGAGGAAAAAATATATGAAGACAGCGATTTATGGATTTGCCGGGAGCGGCAAGAGCGAGCTTTTTCGGGCCTTGGCCGGGCCGGATGCCCAGCACACGGACCGGGCGATGGTCAAGGTACCTGAACCCAGGCTGGACCCTTTGACCAAGCTTTTCTCCCCCCGGAAGGTCACCCCTTCGGAGATCGAGTACGTGGACATCCCCGGCGGAAGCGGCAAGGGACACGGACTGGGCCAGAGGGTGCAAAGCGCCATCCGGCCCCACGACTGTCTGGTCACGGTCCTGGACGCATTTTCCGGACTCCAGGATCCGGAAGAACAGTACCGGGATATTGAAACCGACCTCATGATCACGGACATGGCGGTGATCGAAAAGCGCCTGGAGCGCCTGGACCAAGACAAGAAAAAGGACCGGACCCTGGTCAACGCCCAGGAGGAGGCCTCCCTGCTCCGGGCCAAGGATCTGTTGGACAGAGAAATCCCCTTGCGCCAGGACCCTGAGCTGGCCCAGACCCCCGAGCTCCGCGGGTTTTGCTTCTTAACCGCCAAGCCGGTGCTCTACGTCTGGAACGTTATGGATACCGATCTGGATGCCGACGTCCCCGAGGATTCCCCGGGCCAGGCCCATGTGGCCCTGTGCGCGAAGCTGGAGCGGGAGCTGGCCGAGATCGACGATCCCGAAGAACGGGGGGAATTTTTGGAAGACCTGGGACTGACTCAGTCCGCCCTGGACCGGATCATCACCCGGACCTCCTCCCTGCTCGGGCTGATTACCTTCCTCACCGCCGGGGAAAAAGAGGTCCGGGCCTGGAAGGTCACCCGGGGGGCCACTGCTCCGGAAGCCGCCGGGGTCATCCACTCCGATCTGCAGAAGGGATTCATTCGGGCCGAGGTCTTGAGCTGGGAGGACTTCTGTTCGGTGCAGAACTTCAAGCAGGCCAAGGACAAGGGATTGCTGCGCCTGGAAGGCAAGGATTACCTCGTCCGGGACGGAGACATCATCACCTTTCGGTTCAATGTATAATTGTACAGCGACACTTTGATATGGCCGTGCCGGGGATTGGTCCGTGGCTTCGACTAAGGACACTGTGAGTGCAGGAAAATGTCCAGGACCAAACATACAAAGCTCAAGCCATCGCTCAATACGCAATACACAGGGCTATTTTTATTATGGCAGTGTTTTTTCTTCCTCGTATGCAACAACAAGGTAGCTTCGGATCTGTCGGAGGCAAAGCTGATCTCTGACATATAATGTCTGTCTTCTCTCTCCTGTCCTCAGTCCTCCGTCTTCCGTCTACTGTCTTCTGTCCTCTGTCTTCTGTAAACCCGCGGTCCCTGAGGGGTGTCTTCCACCCGGAAGCCCAGGGTTTTGATCTCATCCCGCAGGGCATCGGCCCGGGCGAAGTCCTTTGCGGCCTGGGCCGCGCGACGCTCTTCCAGACGGACAGCCACCTCCTGCGGCCAGGCGTGAGCCGGCAGGGGAAGTCCGGGCCAATCCACAATCCCCAGCACGGCATCCAGCCGCTGCACTGCCTCCAGAACAGCCCCGGCCTCGTTCGGACGCAGGCCGTCGTTCTCCAGCCAGGCGTTCACCTTCCGGCAAAAGGTGAACAGCACCGGCCAGAAGGTATAGATGGACAGATCGTTTTCCAAGGCCTCAGTCCAGCCCTGACGCAGATCAAACAAGGCCTGCTTGACCGCCTTGCCGGTCTCTTCCTGCTCTGTATCCGCCGTCCGCAGGCTGACCGCAGCCACTGTATTCTGGACCCGCCGCCAGTTATGGGCCCACATCCTGGCCCCTTCCCGGGTCAGGACCAGGGGCTTGCGGTAGTCGATGGACAAGAGCCACATGCGCAGAGCCAGGGGATTTTCCACCAGCCCCAGCAGGGAATCAATATCCGCGGGCACTGGGTCGTGTTCCCCTGACCCGGCGGTCTGAACCATGGACCAGATGCTCGGGTCGGCCCGTCCTGTTTTGGTCCATATGGCCCGCAGATTGTCCACATGCGGAAAGTGGTGGGGGCGTCCGGCCAGGATCACCTGCAGGTCAGAACTTGCCCGGCCCGGAGCGGCAGCCATCTGCAGATACCAGCTGGGGCGTACATTCCCCCACTCTGTCTTCACAAAATGGCCTTTTTTCAGGTTGTCCAGCGTGGCCCGCTTGAGCAGGGTAAAGTCCCGGGGGTTGTCTTTGGCATAGTCCTCCAGATCCACAGTCTTGCCCAGGCTGAGCTTGGCCGGATCGGCCTGGACCAGCTCTCCGTACTCTTTGTCCCGAAACACATCGTAGTACACCGAACGCAGCTTCTCATAGGCCCGCCCCTTGCCCAGCAGGGTCCGGCACATGGTCAGCATGGCCTCCATCTGCCTGCTGGCCGGGGAAAAGACTATCTCCGTACAGCCCAATGTATGGGCTTTCTCCTCCAGACTGCGGACAAACTCCCGGGAATAGACCTCCGGAGCCTGTCCACCGGCCGCCGCCCGGGCCAGGGCCTGGTCGTCCATGTCAGCCACTCCGGCTGCCGCCTGAACCGTGACCCCTTTGGACTGCACATATCTGGCCAGAACATCCAAAAACACGAGCCTGCGCCAGGATCCGGCATCTCCAGGGGCATCCGGCGACGGGCCGGGGGCAAAAAACGATACCGTGTCGGCACCCAGGTCCAGTCGCTCCAGTCGCCTGGACCCCAGATTGTACAGGCTCATCCCCTGCTCGGCCGGCAGGACGAAGAGGGAGGTGCTCAAGTACCGTTCTCCGCCGTCAGGAAAAACCACCACCACCGTGCCGGAGTCCAGGGCCCGGACCAGCTGCAGGGCGCCCGCCAGCGCGGCCCCGGAGCTCATGCCAGCGAAGATGCCCTCCTCTCTGGCCAGCTCCCGGCACAGGGAGAAGGCCTCTTCATCGTCCACCCGCACCACTCGGTCCAGGACATGCTTGTCGTAGATCCCGGGCGGATACGAGGCCTGCATGTTCTTCAGCCCCTGGATCTTGTGCCCCACATTGGGCTCCACGGCCATGACCTGCACATCAGAGCTTTCCTCCTTCAGCCTGCCGGCCAGGCCCATGGCCGTACCGGTGGTCCCCAGGGTGGCTACGGCATGGGTCACCCGGCCTCCGGTCTGTTCCCAGATCTCCCTGGCCGTACCGTGATAGTGCGCAGCAACACTTACCGGATTATTGTACTGATCCATGAGCACATAGGCCGACGGCTCTTCCCGGGCCAGCCGGTAGGCCTCCTCAATGGCCCCGTCGGTGCCGAGATGCCCGGGGGTAAGCTCGATCTTAGCCCCATAGGCGACCATGATCCTGCGCCGCTCCAGGGAGGCCGTCTCCGGCATAAGCAGCTTGATCCTGTAGCCCTTGACCGCACAGACCATGGCCAGGCCTATGCCCGTGTTGCCGGAGGTTGCTTCAATAACGGTCTTTTCCGGAGTCAACTCCCCGCTTTTCTCCGCAGCCTCTATCATGGCCAGGGCCACCCGATCCTTGATGGACCCGCCAGGGTTGCGGGACTCGATCTTGGCCAAAAGATTGACCCCGGGGTTGGGATTCATTCTACGCAGGGGAACAAGGGGGGTATTTCCGATCAGATCTAGGACACTGGTCAGCATGACGCCTCGGCCGTGGATTCAGGATTGCACAATTGCTACACGTAATCCGGATCGATGCCTGCACGGCCCTGATTGAGCATGGTCTTGACAAACTCCACACTTCGGGCGTCTGCCGGAACAACCGGGAACTGGGTCGAGCACTGGTCGCAAGCCGCCATTGCCGGCTTCAGGGGGGCGAGCAGGGGGACTTTGCGTCCGCAGGAGGGACAGGAATAATAATACACGATCTCCATACCTTCCGGTTTGACCGGCAACATGAGGCGCTTATCCATAACAGTGTGTTTTCCTGGTTATGTATCTTTCCGGACCAGGCTTTGCCCGGTCATTTCAACTGGTTTTTCCATACCCCACAAATCGAGGATGGTCGGGGCGATATCGCCCAGAACACCTTCTGCCCGCAGGCCAGGGGCCTGGTACTCGTTCTCCAGCCAGACCAGCGGAACCGGGTTCATGCTGTGCGCAGTCCGGACCTCTCCCTGGGGATCGAGCATGGCGTCCGCATTCCCATGATCCGCGGTGACCAGCATCCGCCCCCCGGATGGCAGCACGCAATCCATAACCCGGCCCAGACACTCGTCAACGGCCTCGCAGGCCTGGATCGCGGCCTGAAAGTTGCCGGTGTGACCGACCATATCCAGGTTGGCGAAATTGCAGACCACCAGAGTATAGACCTGTCTGCGCCATTCCCGGATCAGGGTATCGGCAACCTCGTAGACCGACATCTCCGGCTTTTGATCATAGGTGGCCACCTCCTTGGGGGAGGGAATCAGGATCCGGTCTTCCTGAGGAAAGGGGTCTTCCACCCCGCCGTTGAAAAAATAGGTCACATGGGCGTATTTTTCCGTCTCCGCCAGCCGGAGCTGGGCCATGCCCCGGTCGGCGCATACCTGACCCAGGATATTGGGCAGCCTTTGGGGTGCAAAGGCCACCGGAAGATCGAAATGCGCGTCGTACACGGTCATGCTGGCCGCTGAACCCAGCTTGGGCCGGGCGGAGACATCGAACTGGGCAAAGCCCGGCTCGGTCAGGGCCTGAACCATTTGCCGCATGCGATCCGCCCGGAAATTGAAGAAGAATATCCCGTCTCCGTCGGCAATCGTCCCGGTCGGTTCCTGGCCAGGGCCCAGGATGACCGTGGGTTGGACAAACTCGTCCGTCTCCCCCCGGGCATAGGCCTCTTCCACCGCCTGAACCGGGTCCTTGGCCGTCTTTCCCCGTCCGTGGACCAAAGCGGCATAGGCCAGGGAGGTCCGCTCCCATCGCTTGTCCCGGTCCATGGCGTAATAACGGCCGCTGACCGTGCCGATCCTGCCCATCTTTTCCTCGGCCAGCATATCCTGCAACTCCCGGAGGTATCCAGCTCCGCTGGTCGGGGGGGTGTCCCGGCCGTCCAGAACAGCATGGACGACCACATTCCCAAGGCCCTGTTCCCGGGCCATGCGGAGCAAAGAGAAGAGATGCTCCAGCTGACTGTGCACCCCCCCGTCCGAGACCAGGCCCAAGAGGTGCAGGGTGGATCCCCGGGCCTTGGTCCCGGCCATCACCTCCAGCAGCGTGGGGTTGGTGAATATCGAGCCATCGGATACAGCGGCATTGATGCGCACAATATCCTGGTAGACGACGCGGCCGGCCCCGATGTTCAAGTGCCCCACCTCGGAATTCCCCATCTGTCCCGGAGGCAGCCCTACGGCTTCGCCGCTGCAGGCCAGGGTGGATCTGGGGGCGGTGCCCAGGATGGTGTCCATATGCGGGGTAGTGGCGGCATGTATGGCATTGCCGGCATTGGCCTCACCCTGTCCCCATCCGTCCAGAATAAGCAGCAGGGTGGGCGTGTGCATGGACATGGTCATTCTCCTTCTGCCTCGTTCTCGGCACTGCAGGTCAAGCGCGGCGCTCCGGTCCACAAGCTTTCCAGGTGGTAAAAGCCCCGGGCCTGCTCCTGAAAAATATGGATGACCACGTCATTTCCGTCAATCAGGATCCAGCTCCCCACCTGGTAGCCCTCCATGCCCAAATATTCGTATCCTTGCTCCCCGAAGTACTGCAAAAGCCCGTCAGCCAGGGCCTGGGCATGCCGTATGGTGCTTGCTGAGGCAATGATCACCCCCTCGGTCAGGCTGTTCAGGGCCTGAACATCCAGGGCTACGATGTCCTTGGCCTTCTTTTCCTCCAGCCAACGGACAACAGCCTCTGCTTTTTCCCGAAACGCTCCGGAATTGGCGTCTTGCGCCTGTTCTGCGTTCATCCTTGCGCAAACCCCCGTTCTTGGCATGTAGTGCATCTCGCGTTGTCTGACCAGGTCATACTGAATCTAGCGCCCAATGGCAAACAGCGCAAGGCGGAGCTCTTGACAAGGGAGATAAAAGACAGGACCATCCCTGCGATGTAGACCCAATACGCAACTCCGGGCGGCCCTGCGCCGGAATCGGCAGACGAACAAACCAGCCAAGGAGAGCGGCAATGATGTACGATGTGGAGAAGGAAACCCTCCCCCGGGAAGAGCTGGAAACACTGCAACTCCGCCGTCTGCAGCAATCTGTGGAACGGGCCTACCACGCTGTTCCGTTCTACCGAACCAGGTTCGACGAGCTGGGCATCCGGCCGGAACACATCAAACGCCTGTCCGACGTGGCCTACCTGCCCCTGACCGAAAAGCAGGATCTGCGCAACAACTACCCCTTCGGCCTCTTTGCCGTGCCCCGGGAGAATGTCGTCCGCATCCACGCCTCCTCCGGAACAACGGGCAAGGCCACCGTGGTGGGCTATACCCAGCGGGATGTCCGGAACTGGGCCCAGCTCATGGCCCGTTCTTTCATGGCCGCCGGCGTCACCCGCAGGGATACTGTGCACAACGCCTATGGGTACGGTCTCTTCACCGGCGGCCTGGGGGCCCATTACGGAGCCGAGCAGCTCGGGGCCACCATCCTCCCGGTCTCCGGCGGGGGGACCAAGCGCCAGGTCATGCTCCTGCATGACTTCAAGCCCACAGTGATCTGCTGCACCCCGTCCTATGCCCTGCACCTGGCGGATGTGGCCCAGACTGCTGGGATCAGCTTCAAGGACCTCAGCCTGCACACCGGGATCTTCGGAGCCGAACCCTGGACAGACGCCCTGCGCTCCGAGATCCAGACCAAGCTCAACCTCACAGCCATGGATATCTACGGTCTTTCCGAGGTCATGGGGCCCGGCGTAGCCATGGAATGCGCAACCGTTCAACAAGGGCTGCATATTTGGGAAGACCACTTCCTGCCTGAAATCATCGACCCGGAAACCAAAGAACCGTTGCCCTACGGAGAGACCGGAGAGCTGGTCCTGACCACTTTAACCAAAGAAGCCCAGCCTTTGGTTCGCTATCGAACCCGGGATTTGACCCGGCTGACCCCTGTTCCGTGCAGGTGCGGCCGCACCCATCTGCGCATGGACAAGGTTATGGGCCGCTCCGACGACATGCTCATCATCCGGGGAGTGAACGTCTTTCCCTCCCAGATCGAGGGCATCCTTTTGGAGACAGAGGGCTTGGCCCCGCACTATCAGCTCATTCTGCACCGGGAGGCCTCCATGGATACCCTGGAGATCCAGGTCGAGGTCAATGAAAACATCTTTTCCGACGAGATCAAGCATCTGCAGCGCCTGGAGCGGAAGCTGCAGAAAAACATCAAGGAATTTTTGGGCATCACCGCCGACATCAAGCTGGTGGAGCCCAGGGCCATCAGTCGATCCGAGGGCAAAGCCAAGCGGATTGTGGACCAGCGTTAAACACGTACAAAGCCGACGGACCTACGGGCAGGACATGCATTAATGGTGATCAACCGCATGCGAGGTGGAATTATGAAGGTGGAACAGATCTCAGTTTTTTTGGAAAATCGGGCCGGCCGGCTGTGCGATGTAACCAAGGCCTTGTCCGATGCCGGGCTGAACATCCGGGCCCTTTCCCTGGCCGATACCTCGGACTTCGGCATCCTTCGCCTGATCGTCTCGGACACGGAAAAAGCCAAGGCCGTGCTCAAGGAAAACGGCTTTACCGTCGGCCGGACCACTGTGGTTCCTGTGGAAGTGGAGGACACCCCGGGAGGGCTGAACGCCATCCTGCAGATTTTGAGCGCAGAGGATATCAATGTGGAGTACATGTATGCCTTTGTGCAGCAGAGCGGGCAGAACGCGGTGCTCATCTTTCGTTTCGACCGGACGGATCAGGCCATTGACGTCTTGCTCAAGAACAAGGTCAAGGTCCTGACCGGAAATGAGCTGTACACGATTTAAGCCACCAGCAGCGTCGGGCCCGGCGCTGCTGGTTATTCCTATTAATAATCCAGCCTCCGGGCCCGCCAGGCCTCCTCAGGCAGGGGCTCGGCCTCCAGGGCCGACTGCAAACGATGCATGAAGATCCGCCGGGAAAACTCTCGGGCCCCGAAGCTGAGCAGATGCCTGGTGGTCTGCTGGCAATCCATGAAATGCACCCCGTACCTCTGCAGCACCTGCACCAGGGAGACCAGGGCCACCTTGGAGGCATTGCTCACCAGGTGGAACATGGATTCCCCGAAAAATGCCCGTCCCAGGGCCACCCCGTAGACGCCGCCGACCAGCCTCCCTTCCTGCCAGGTCTCCACCGAGTGGACATATCCCAGCTGGTGCAGATGGGTATAGGCGGCAATCATCTCCGGCACCAGCCACGTCCCTTTCATCCCCCGCCGCTTTACCCCGGCACAGCTCTCTATCACCTGAGGGCAGCTCATATTCACGGTCACGGCCAGGGTCTTCTGGCGCATAAAGCGGGTCAGACGCCGGGGAATATGCATTTCCCCGGGAACAAGCAGCAGCCGGGGATCCGGCGACCACCACAAAATTGGGCTTGTCTCGTCGTACCAGGGGAATATCCCCTTGGCATACGCGGCCAGCAGCCGCTGGGGCTCAAGGTCCCCGCCTATGGCCACAAGCTCGCCCACCCGGTCCAAAGCCGGATCCGGAAAGTCGGCATAGGCATCATGAAAGGCTATTCCCATTCGCGTCCTCTGTGCGCACCGTCTGGACCTGCAGGGTACGCAGGCGATTGACCGCCGCGCAGACCTCCTCCCGTCTGGGCAAGGCCAGATCCCCTACAGGCCGTGCAGCAGACGGGGAAAGGACATCCAGGCCGTAAGTATAGACCTCTTGGAGAAGGTGTTCAACGACCTGACCAAGGGTCATTCCCGACTGCACTCTGCTGTGCAGGATGCGGAGCACCGCAGCCAGGGCCCGGGTCTGGCTCTGGTCCACCAGCTGCTCCACCTGGGAGAGATCGATATGCTCCCGGCCGAAGAACACGCTACCCAGCCCCTTGGTTTTGACCTTGTCTTTGGGGCCCAGGGCAAAGCTCGCGGCCTTCGGGATCCGCTCCCGGATCCGGTCGAAGGCGCTCTCCACCTCACTGGCCCGGCTGGTCTGAATGCTCTGGGCTATCTCTGCCGCCTGCTGGGTCACGTTCTGCACCCGGTAGTCGGTGAGCATGATGACCTGATCGGCCACATCCAGATAATCCCCGGACCCGCCCAGGACCAGGATAGTGGATACCCCCAGCCTGGAATACATCTCCCGGACCCGGTCGATGAACGGGGTGATGGGTTCGCATTCCCTGGCCACCAGACGCTGCATCCGGCTGTCCCGGATCATGAAGTTTGTGGCCGAGGTGTCTTCGTCCAGCAGGAGCAGCGAACTCCCGGCCTCCAGGGCCTCCATAATGTTTGCCGCCTGGGATGTGCTTCCGCTGGCGTTGTCCGAAGAGAATGACCACGTGGTCCGGCCCATGGGCAGCTGACGGATAAACGGCTCGATATCCACCCCGGCCACGCTGCGGCCGTCCTCAGCCCTGATCTTGACCGCGCTATCCCGGGCAACCACCAGCTCCCGGCCGTCTCCCGGAATGTGATTGTATACGGAACGCTCCAGGGCTTTGAGCAGGGTCGATTTGCCGTGGTAGCCGCCGCCCACGACCAGGGTCACACCCTCCGCCAGGCCCATGCCGGAAACAGTCCCTTGGTTGGGCAGCTGGAACGCAACCTCCATATCTTCGGGAGAAACAAAGGGCACGGCCACCGAAGAAGACAACGGCCGATCACTGACCCCGCTTTCCCGGGGCAGGACAGCGCCGTTACCCACAAATGCGGCAAGCCCCCGCTCAACCAGGGCTCGGCGCAGGTAGTCCTGATCTTCACAGATCTCGACATGCCGTTTCATGCCGGCCAGATCCAGGTTGGATCCCACCAGGGCTTTCTCCGCCAAGCGGGGCACAACCTTGAGCAGCAACTCCTCGGCCCGACGACCCAGAATGGTCCTCCCCCGGGCGGGCAGACCAAGAACGAACCTGGCCTGAACCTTGGCCTCATCAATCAGCATGGACGTCCGGGGCAGGATCTCCTGGCCCGGCTTGTCAATGCCTATAACCGGGGCCTTGGCTCCTTTCGGTCCGGACTGATCCAGGGCCTGTATTTCCCGGGCGAAGCTGCGGGTCAAAAAGTCTTCGGCGGCTGCCCTGCGCACGGGGGAACCAAAAAGCTCTGCAGGCACGCCCGCCCTCTCCTGACTCACGGTCACCCGCAGGCGGCTGGGCGGAGCAAAGGGATCGCTCTGTACATGGTCGATATGAACCAGGCTCGCCCCAAGATCGTAGTCCCCCTGTATATCTTTGTACGCCTTATAGCCCTTGCCGTCGATACGGCGCAGGGCAGCAGCCAGATCGTCAGCTGTGCGCATATGCTCTCCTTCCTTGATTTTACCTCCACGATGACTTATGACCGTCGTCAGCGGCAACCCGGCACATGCCACATCCGGAAAACAGTTTTTACCCCTGACCACAAACCCGGGGAACACAGATCATCATGCGCGTCGACCTCCCCTGGACAGTTTCCTATCTGGATGTAGACGAATCCTTCCAGCTCAAGCCAATGGCCCTGGTCCGACAAATGGAAGAAGCGGCCATCAGGCACACGGACCTGGTAGGCCTTTCAGCCAGGGATCTGTATCAGGAACAGGGATTGGCCTGGATGATGTACAAGATCGGACTGAAGATCCTGAGCCTGCCGGCCTATGGGCAGGAGCTGACCGTGACCACCTGGTCCAAGGGCATCAAGGGCTTCCGGGCCCTGCGCGAGTTCCAGATCCGGGACCGGGACCGGGTCCTGGCCCGGGCGACCAGCCTGTGGCTGCTCTATGATCTGCGGGCCGAACGGCTCAAACGCATCCCCGGGGAGATGGCCGAGGCCTATGAGATCGAAGCAGCACACGCCCTGGACTGGGATCTGGCCCAATGGAAGCCGGATGCAGATTTTCCCTGCCAGACAACCCTTCCGGTGACCACCAGGACATCCGATTTCGATCTCTACGGGCACGTCAACCATGCCGTGTATATCGACTACATCGACACCGCCCTGGCCACAACCAGGGGACATCATACCTGGGAGGGGGAGGTCAAGATCGCCTTTCTCAGACAGATCCCCAGACAGGTAAAGCGCGTGGACGTGTTGATCGGCCCCGAGCAGGAGACGGAAATGATCGGTATCAGCACTCAGGATACGGTGTGCGCCCTGGCTGAGCGCAAGACCGCATAACCCGTACAGCCGGCAAAATCTCCATGGTCCCAGGCACATTCACAATATCTTGCACCGACGGTCCGGCCAGGCTGGGCACCTTGCACACCGCTCACGGATGCATCCAAACCCCGGTCTTTATGCCCGTGGGCACCCAGGCCAGCGTCAAGAGCCTCAGTCCCCAGGACCTTACCGGCATCGGCGCCCAGATCATCCTGGGCAACACCTATCATCTGTACCTTCGTCCGGGGCATGAGCTGGTTGATCAGCTGGGCGGGCTGCATGCCTTTTCCAGCTGGGACCGGCCCATCCTGACCGATAGCGGCGGATACCAGGTCTTCAGTCTTTCCGCCCTGCGCAGGCTGACTCCGGAGGGTGTGGAGTTCAGGTCCCATATCGACGGCTCCAAACACTGGTTTACCCCCCAGCGGGTCATGGACATCCAGGCCGGTTTGGGATCGGATATCATGATGGTCCTGGACGAATGCGTCTCCTATGATGCCAACTGGGAGTACACAAGAGATTCCGTCCAGCTGACCACGGCCTGGGCCCAGGACAGCCTGCAGGGCTATCCTCCGGGCAGAGGGAACCAGCTGGTGTTCGGCATTGTCCAGGGCGGCTTCTTTCCGGACCTGCGGACCCGTTCGGCGGAGGAGATCACCGCTCTGCCCTTTTCCGGCTTTGCTGTGGGCGGCCTGAGCGTGGGCGAGCCCAAGGAGGTCATGCTGGACATCCTGGCCCATACCGCCCCCCTGCTCCCTGCGGACAAGCCCCGCTATCTGATGGGAGTAGGCACTCCTTTGGACCTGCTGGACGGTGTGGCCCAGGGAATAGACATGTTCGACTGCGTCCTGCCCACTCGCAACGCCAGAAACGGCACCCTGTACACCAGCCAGGGCAAGATAAACATCAAGCGCCGGGAATACAGAGCCGACGACTCCCCCCTCGATCCCCAGTGCAACTGCTACACCTGCACAACCTTTTCCCGGGCCTACCTCCGTCACCTGTACACGGCCAGGGAACTGCTGGCCTATCGTCTGAACACCCTGCACAACCTGGCCTTTTACCTGAACCTCATGCGCCGGGTGCGCGAGGCTATCAGTGCTGGAACATTCGCCCAGCTGCACCGGGAGATCCAGCAGATCTTCGGGGAATCCCAGAACGTGAAAGGGGTATGAAACCGGAAAGCAGCCGAGCCGACCTCTCATCTCCGCCCCTGTCTTCTGCCCTCCGCCCTCCACCCTCTGTCTTCTGTCCTCTGCCCTCTGTCTTTTGCCCTCTGATCTCTGTCTTCTGTCCTCTGTCTTCTGTCTTCTGACCTCTGTCCTCTGTCACTCACACCCACCCTTCCCGAATACCGTGACAGGCCACATGTCGACCATCGGGCATGGCCATGAGCTCCGGAAACTCCTGCCTGCAAATATCCCGGGCAAAACGACAGCGTCTGTGAAAGACGCAGCCCGGAGGGAGATTGATGGGGGTCGGCACCTCGCCCTTGAGCCTCACATGCCCTTCCCGCTTATGGCCCAGACGGGGAATGGCCGAGAGCAGGGCCTGGGTATACGGATGTTTGGGATTGGAGAACAGTTCGGCAGTGGTGGCTACTTCGCACATGGTTCCCAGATACATGACCGCCACCCGGGTGGAGATATGCTCCACCACTGACAGGTCGTGGGCGATGAACAGATAGGTCAGTCCCCGCTCTTCCTGGGCATCGAGCATAAGATTTAAGATCTGGGCCTGGATGGAGACATCCAGGGCGGAGATGGGCTCGTCGGCCACGATAAACTCCGGGTCCACGACCAAGGCCCGGGCAATGCTGATCCGCTGTCTCTGCCCCCCGGAGAACTCGTGGGGCAGACGATTCAGCCACTGCGGATCCCCCCCGACCTGGAGCATGACCTCCTCCAGGCGATCCCTGCGTTCAGCAGCGGTCAGCCGGGGAAAATGAAAGGCCAGAGGCTCCTCCAGGATCTTGATCACCCGTTTACGCGGATTCAAAGATGCATAGGGATCCTGAAAGACCATCTGCATCCTGCGCCGGAAGGGGAGCATCTGCTGAGGGCTTAGGGTATCTATACGGGTCTGCTTGTAAAAGACCTCTCCACTGTTCGGCTGATGCAGGCCGATCACCGTCCGCCCCAGGGTGGACTTTCCGCATCCGCTCTCCCCGACCACGCTCAAGGTCTCTCCGGGCCGAATCGCAAAGCTGACATCGGTTATCGCCTTGACCAGGGTCTTCTCCCGCTGCAACCGGCCGTTTTTCCAGGAGAGCTGATCCAGAAACCCACCGGAGATATCAAATATCTTGTGCAGATTTGCTGCAGAGACCAAGTATTCCGAATCGTTTTGCATAGTCTGGGCCATAGTCTCGACCGTACCGGCTAGGGTTGAAAGAGATGACAGGCCACCAGGCGTTCTCTGGCCTGGGTGGGGGCGAGCTCCGGAGTGTGCACGGAACAGATGTCCCTGGCCATGGAACAGCGGGGGTGAAAGGAACACCCGGGCGGGATGCTGGTCAGGGTGGGCATGGTCCCCGGGATCTGATTCAGCCTGGTTCCCCGCTGCTCCATCTGGGGCAGGGCGGCGATCAGGCCCTGGGTATAGGGATGCTGGGGATCTGCAATCACCTCATCCGTAGGGCCCTGCTCCACGATCCGTCCGGCGTACATGACCGCCATTTTTTCCGTTGTTTCGGAAACCACGGCCAAATCGTGGGTTATCAGGATCAGCCCCATGTGCTGCTGACTGCAGAGCTCCATGAACAGATCCATGATCTCGGCCTGAATGGTCACGTCCAGGGCCGTGGTCGGCTCGTCTGCTATGATCAACTGGGGATTGTTCAGCAAAGAGATGGCGATGATGATCCGCTGGCGCATCCCTCCGGAGAACTCATGGGGATATTGATGCAGACGCTTCTCTGGGGAGGGAATGTGCACCTGGCGCAGCTTGTCCACGGCCACCGCCGCGGCCTCCTGCTCGCTGACATCCTGATGGGCCGTAATGGTCTCCACCATCTGGGTCCCCACGGTCAACACCGGATTCAAGGTCATCATCGGATCCTGAAAGACCATGTTGATCCCATTGCCCCGGATTCGCCGCAGCTGCTCAAAGGGTAGGGAGCTGATCTCCCGGCCCTGGAACAGGACCTTGCCCCCGGCAATATATCCCGGCTTGCTGATCAGGTTGATGATCGAGAAGCCGGCCACTGATTTTCCGGCCCCGCTTTCACCCACCAAGCCCAGACGTTCGCCCTTGTCTAAAGAAAAGCTGACCCCGTTCAATGCGGTCAGATCCCCGCCGCGCAGGGCGAAATTGACCATTAGATCCCGGACTTCCAGCAGGACAGGATGGTTGTGTGGCTCAGGCATTGCGACTCCTACAATGGGTGTCATCCCTTGTATAATTTCGGATTGAGCACATCCCGGAGAAAATCGCCCAGCAGGTTCACGGCCAGGACCAGGATAACCAGGAGAATCCCGGGAAAGGCCGTGATCCACCAGGACCCGCTGAATATATACTCGAAACCGGAGTTGATCAGCGAGCCCAGGGACGGCCTGGTCACCGGCATGCCAAGGCCCAGAAAGGACAGGGCGGCCTCGCTCATCACCGCATTGGCCACCTGAATGGTGGACAGGACCAGAATGGGGGACATGCAGTTGGGCAGGATGTGCCGCCACATGATCCGCCCGGCGTTGAATCCGGCCACCCGGGCCGCTTCCACGTATTCCTTCTTCTTTTCCGCCAGGACCGAGGCCCGCACCGTACGGGCGTACTGCGGCCACTGGGCCAGACCGATGACGATGATCAAGAAAGGGACCGCGATCTCCCCGAACCGGCCCACCCCAATGGCCGCCTGCAGGACTGCACTGATAAAGATGGCCACCATAAGATAGGAAAACGAGAGCTGCACATCGGCCATGCGCATGAAGAAGGAATCAAGTCTGCCCCCGAAATACCCGGCAAGAAGACCGATGACGATGCCCAGAAAGGCCTGGAGCAGAACGGCGAAGATGCCGATGGTGATCGAAATGCGCATCCCGTAGATCATGGTGGACAGAAGGTCCCGTCCCTGGGCATCAGTGCCCATGATGTACTCGGATGTTCCCCCGTCCATCCACACCGGTGGTGTCTCCGAAGCCATAATGTCGATATTGGCCGGATCGTAGGGATTGTAGGGCGAGATCCAGGGAGCGAGCAAAGCGCTGACAAAAAGGAAGACAAACACGGCGCAGCTGACAATGGCCACCTTGTCCCGCTTAAAGCTGTACCACAGATAGGAATCTTTGAACTGCTGCCATCTGGATCTCATGCGGCCCCCGTAATGCGCACGGTGGGATTGACCATGCCGTAGATGATGTCCACAACCGTATTGACCACCACCATGACCAAGCCCACGAACATGAGGTAGGCCACCAAAAGGGACGTATCCGAGCGTTCCACCGCCTCCATGAACAGAAAGCCCAGGCCCTGCCACTGAAAGACCGTCTCGGTCAGAATGGTGAAGGCGATGGTGATCCCCAGCTGCACCCCGCCCACTGTGATCACCGGGAGCAGTGTATTCTTAAAGGCGTGCACGAACCAGATCCGGTACGCGTTCAACCCCTTGGCCCAGGCGTACTTGATGTACTCCGTTTCCAACACCTCCATCATTTCCGAGCGGATCAGGCGGATGAACAGGGGAAGCATGATCGAGGACAGGGACAGACTGGGCAGAATGAGGTGCAGCCAGCCGTCCAGAGTCAAAAACCCGGTGTGCCAGCCCCAGAGATTGAGCGTGGCCCCCCGGCCGAAGGAGGGCAGCCACCCCAGCTGGATGGAAAAGAGGTAGATGCCCATGATGGCGGTCAAAAAGACCGGGATGGACACCCCGACGATGCTGGCTCCCATGACAACTCGGGAGAAGATGTGCCTGGGCCTGATGGCCGCGAAGATGCCCAGAGGAACGGACAGCCCGACAATGATCAGGGCACTGACCACAACCAGCTCGATGGTGGCCGGGGCCTTGGACAGAATGACCTGGGTGGCCGGTTTTTTGTAGAAAAAAGAAGTCCCCAGGTCACCGTGCACTGCATCTGCTAGGAACCGGCCGAACTGGATGTAGACAGGATCGTTGAGCCCCAGCTCGTCCCGCAGGGCCTCCCGTTCGGTCTCGGAAACCGAGATGCCGGTGATCTGGCGCACCGGATCGCCCACGTTGTGCTTGATGGCGAATCCGATCACGCTGATCACGAACATGACCAGAACAGCCTGCAGGATCCGGCGAAGGATAAAGGCAAACATGGGGGTCCTTTCCCGTAAGGTTTGTCCAGAAAAAAGGCAGATCCACGCTCCAAGTGGACCTGCCGTACATGACGCCGCAGACCGGGATCAAGCCTCGGCTATTCCATGACCAGGTCCCCGAAGTAGGGGAAGTTCATGACATTCACGATCGGCTTGATCCGCAGGTCCTCCGTTCCGGCCCAGGACAGGTGCTGCCAGTGCAGGGGCACAAAGGCCGCATCCTTGTACAGGATACGCTCCACCTCTTTGAGCATCTGGGCCCGTTTTTCCCGGTCCGTCTCACTCTGGCATTGCTTGATCAGCTCATCCACTTTGGGATTGCAGTAGTTTCCGCTGTTGTACTGCCCGTAGCCGGTCTCCTTGTTCGGGCACATGAGCAGAAACTCGGTATAGTTGGCCGAGTCCTCGGTGTCCGGATGCCAGCCTATCATCTGAATGTCAGCCACCTGGGCATCGAATTGGTCCCAGTACTGGGCCTTGGGCATGGTCTTTAAATTGACCGTGATCCCGATCTTGCCCAGCATAGAGACAACGGCCTCGGCAATCTTCTCGTCGTTTACATACCGGTTATTGGGGGCGATCATGGAGCACTCAAACCCGTCCGCATATCCGGCCTCAGCCATCAACTCCTTGGCCTTCTGCAGGTCATAGCGGGGAGTGAGCTCCTCTACATAGCCCAGATAGCCTTCCGGGGCCTGCTGTCCGGCGGCAGTGGCCTTGCCCGTCATGATCTTTTGGGCAATGCCCGCATTGTTCACTGCATGGACAATGGCCTGGCGGACCTTCCGGTTCTCAAACTCCGGCCGCCGCTTCTGGTTCAGCTGGAAAGTGATGATCCGGCTCCCGGGCAGGGTGACCAGCTTGATCCCGTCAGTCCTGCTGATCCGGGCGTAGTCCTGGGGCGGAACAGGCATGATGAAATCCACATCTCCAGAGAGCAGGGCCGCCACCCGGGTGGCGTCCTTCTTGATCGGGGTGAGCACGATCTTGTCGATATTCCCCGGAGAATCGGTATCCCAATAGTTTTCGTATTCTTCAAAGACCACCCGCACGCCCTGCTGCCGCTGGGTGACCATATACTTCCCGGTCCCGGATTCATGGGTATTGGCAAACGAATAGCCGGTTTTGACAATGGCGTCCTTGGCCTTTCCCTCCGCGTCGGTCCCAGTGTAGAACTCGCTGTCCATGGGGAAAATATAGGTAGCCATGTTCAAGAGCAGGGGGTAGGGCTCTTTGGTGATCAGATCCACGGTATGCTTGTCCACCGCCTTGGCCCCGGCAAAGGGCTCGAAAAGGCCCTTGAAATCCTGACTCCGTTTGAGGCGTTCCAAGGTCCAGACCACATCCTCGGCTGTAAAGGGGTTACCGCTGTGGAATGTGACTCCTTTGCGCAGGTGAAAACGCACAGTTGTCGGATCCAGACGCTCCCAGGACTTGGCCAGACGGGGCTCGAATGTCATATCCTGGGTCCAGCGGATCAGGGGGTCAAAGACCATGTGCGAGTACTGCAGCATGCCCCCGGAAAGTTGAACCTGCGGATCCAGAGAGACAGGATCAGCATCCATGGCCAGCTTCAAGGTCTTGGCCTGCAGCCCGCCGGCGAAGGCCAGGATGCAGACCAGCCCAATGCACAATGTACGCAAACCTTTCATCGGTCTCCTCCAGGTTTGAAGTGAACACCTTGTAACACACCGTGTAGCAACTCAACGCCCTGCGCGCAAGCACGATGCGCCCGGCGGTCCGGGACGCGGCGAAACGGCCGGAACAAAAAAAGGGCTCTTCGACACAGAAAGTGGAACTGCCTACATAAGAGTTTGCCGTCTCTTTTGTGTGCCTTGAGCGGCAGGCCCGCACATTTTCTTGGTCCCGCCAAAAGGGGGAAACCCGGCACTCACGTGCATGATAAGCTTTCGTCACACAGAAAGCAGTGACCTGCACGTGAGTAGCCGGGAGGGGGCAGGGATCCCCCTTTGGCAGGGCTTAGAAAATACCGGGCCGAAAGTGGGCACACAGAAGAGATGGCAAACTTTAAAAATCCACAGGCTACGTCGAAGAACCCAAAAAAGCCCCGCCGAAGGCGGGGCTTTTTGTTTGCTCTTCCGTTTAATGGGCCTGAGGCCGATTCTGCTCCTTGCGCAGGCTCTGGACCAGGGACATGCCCTTGGGCTGGCCGCAGAATATCTCCTCGGACTGCACATTGACCAGGGCCTGGGGCAGGACCTCGTCCATATGCTCGACCTGGATGATCTCCAGATCCTTGAGTATGGTTTGGGGGACCTCTTTGAGGTCCTTATTGTTGTCCTTGGGGATGATGACCTTGGATATCAACCCTCTGTGGGCAGCCAGCAGCTTTTCCCGCAGCCCGCCGATGGGCAGAACCCGACCTCGGAGGGTTATTTCTCCGGTCATAGCCATATCGTTGTTCACCGGCATGTTCAACAAAGCGGAGACCAAAGCCGTACCCATGGTGATTCCGGCCGAGGGGCCGTCCTTCGGGGTCGCGCCTTCCGGGATGTGGATGTGGATGTCCACTTCCTTGTAGAACTCGGACCTGAGCCCGAACAGCTCAGACCTGGAACGGACATAACTCAGGGCCGCCTTGGCCGATTCCTGCATCACATCCCCGATCTTCCCGGTCACTTCGATCTTCCCGGTCCCGGACATCAGGGCCACCTCGATCATCAGCAGCTCGCCGCCCATTTCGGTCCAGGCCAGGCCGGTGCTCAGCCCCACCTGGGCCTTTTCTTCCCGTTCTCCGTAGCGGTACTGGGGCACCCCAAGCAGGTTGCCCACTGACTTGCGGTTGACCTGCACCGAATGGCCGCCCTTCTTTTCCCTGACCACCTTCTTGGCCAGCTTGCGGCAGATGGACGCCAGCTCCCGTTCCAGATTGCGCACCCCCGACTCCCGGGTGTAATGACGGATGACCTCCAGTACGGCCTGGTCCGAGACATGCACCTGCTCGTTCTGCAGCCCGTGCTTGGCGATCTGCTTGGGCAGGAGAAAGGATTTGGCGATCTGCATCTTCTCCGTTTCCAGGTATCCCGGGATCTGAATGATCTCCATCCGGTCCCGCAGGGCCCAGGGTATGGTCTGCAGGGTATTGGCCGTGGTAATGAAGAACACGTTGGACAGGTCGTAGTCCAGGTCCAGGTAATGGTCGCTAAAGGCGTAGTTCTGCTCCGGATCCAGGACCTCGAGCAGGGCTGAGGACGGATCTCCGCGAAAATCCGTGCTCATTTTGTCCACCTCGTCCAGGCACATGACCGGGTTGTTGTACTCCTTGCGCTTCAAGGCCTGAATGATCTTCCCTGGCAGGGCCCCGACATAGGTCCGCCGGTGTCCGCGGATCTCGGCCTCATCCCGGACCCCGCCCAGGGAGAGGCGGACGAACTCCTTGTCCATGGACCGGGCGATGGACTTGGCCAACGAGGTCTTGCCCACCCCGGGAGGACCGACGAAGCACAGGATCTGTCCCGATATCTTCTCCACCAGCTTCTGGACGGCCAAAAACTCCAATATCCGTTCCTTGGGCTTTTCCAGCCCGTAGTGGTCCTCATCCAGGATTTTAGTGGCCTGGTCGATATCCAGATCGATGTTCTTCATCGTATTCCAGGGCAAATCCAGGATGCAGTCCACGTAATTGCGGATCACAGTGTACTCTGCTGAAGAAGGCGGGATATGCTTCAGCTTGTGGATCTCCCGCTTGGTCTTCTCCCGGGCCTCGTCCGGCATGTCCTTGGCGTCCAGCCGTTCCAGGAGCTCATCCAGCTCTTCACCGGACTCCTGCTCTACGCCCATCTCTTTGTGGATGGCCTTGAGCTGCTCATTTAAGTAGTACTGCTTCTGGTTCTGTTCGATCTGCTCCTTGACCCGCTCGTTGATCTTTTCCTCAACCTCCGAGTGCTCGATCTGGGACAAGAGCAGGCCATAAACCATTTCCAGCCTGGAGTAGGGATTGAGCTTTTCCAGGGCCTCCTGCTTCTGACTGAAGTCCACCTTCAGATGGGGGACAATCATGTCCGCCAGGTGTCCTGGGTCCTCAATCCCGGTGATGGCCTTGATGGTCTCCTGGGACAGGTTCTTGTTCTTCTGGCCAAAGGTGCTGACCGCCTCGTGGACCATGGTTACCAGAGTATCCACCTCCGCACCGGTGGAGACCTCCTCTTCCAAGACCCAGGAGGAAATAACCGGGAAATCGGCGCTCTCGTCGAACAAGGGATCTTCGCCTTCCCATCCGGCCCGGTCCTGGCCCTCGAACAGGACCTTGACCGTTCCGTCCGGAAGCCGCAAGAGCTGCAGGATCTTGCAGATGACCCCGGTCTCGAAGAGATCCGCCTGTTGGGGCTTTTCATCCTCCGGGTTGCGCTGGGTGACCAGAAAGATCTTCTTGTTGTAATCCGCCAGGGCCTTTTCCACTGCCTTGATCGATGCCTCCCGGCCGACATACAAAGGTATGATGGCCCGGGGAAACATAACCACATCCCGCAGGGTCATCAGGGGCAACTGAATCATTTCCCTGTCTTCGCCTGCAATATAGTATGTATATTCGTTCATGGGTCCTCCAAACCTCACGTTTGGTATCTGTGTTGTGGTGTATATATCACCCTGCATTCCGCCAGAGGCCGGGCAACGGCCTCTGGTCAAAATTGCATACGGGAACTCTTGGGGGGACGGTAAATGAAAGGCAAAACCAGAAAAGCAGGCAGGACACTGTAACTGTATGTGAGTCTTGCAGCCGTCAGGGTCTGACCCCGGCTCCAGCTCTGCGCCGATGGGCTCAGGCGCTTTTTGCTTCGTGGTGATAGAAGATCAAAGGGTCTTTCCCGTCATCAACCACAGCCCGGTTTATAACACACTCCTGAACATCCTGCATGGAGGGCAGCTTGTACATGATCTCCAGCATAATGGCTTCCATGACGCTGCGCAGGCCTCGTGCCCCGGTTTTGCGTTCCATCGCCTTGTGGGCAATAGCCTTCAGGGCGTTGGTGGTAAACCGCAGATTGATATTATCCAGCTCGAACAGCTTTTTGTATTGCTTGACCAGGGCGTTCTTCGGTTCGCTCAGGATATGGACCAGGTCGTCCTCATCCAGTTCATCAAGGGCGGTAACCACTGGGATCCGGCCCACAAACTCCGGAATCAGGCCGTACTTGATCAGGTCCTGGGGCTGATTGAGCCGCAGGAGCTGGCCCAGCCCGATCTCCTTCCTGGAGCTGAGTTCTGCCCCAAACCCCATGGCACTTCCCTGGGTCCGCTGTTTGATGATGGTATCCAGCCCGACGAAAGCGCCTCCCATAATGAAGAGGATATTGGAGGTATCCAGACGGATGTACTCCTGCTGCGGATGCTTTCGCCCTCCCTTGGGAGGGATGTTGGCCTCCGTGCCTTCGATGATCTTGAGCAATGCCTGCTGCACACCCTCCCCGGAGACATCCCGGGTGATCGAGGCACTGTCAGCCTTGCGCGAGATCTTGTCGATCTCGTCGATGTACACGATGCCCTTGGAGGCGGATTCCAGGTCGTAGTCGGCGTTCTGCAGCAGCTGGACCAGGATGTTTTCCACATCCTCGCCCACATACCCGGCCTCGGTCAGGGTCGTGGCATCGGCCAGGGCAAAGGGTACCTGGAGCACCCTGGCCAGGGTCTGAGCCATGAGGGTCTTGCCCGTTCCTGTCGGACCCATGAGCAGGATGTTGCTCTTGTCCAGCTGCACGTCCTTGGAGGACCGGTCATGGTAATGAACCCGCTTGTAATGGTTGTATACCGCCACCGAAAGGACTCTCTTGGCCTGATCCTGCCCCACCACATACTCGTCCAGGGACTTCTTCAGCTCGCTGGGGGGCAAAAGCCTCCCCTCGCTGGTTTCCTCGCTGATCTTGTCCTGGGTCAGGATATCGTTGCACAGGGCAACGCACTCGTCGCATATATAGACATCCGGTCCGGCAATGAGCCGCTGCACCGACTCCTGGCTTTTGCCGCAGAAAGTGCAGCAGAACTCTGTGGACTTCTGGTCTTTGTCGTGATTCATAACCCTACCTGATGTGCTGTCTTTATCCGCGAGCCGCGGCGGCTACCCGCTGCTGGCCTCTTTCCGGGAAGAAAGGGTCTGGTCAATGACTCCGTAGTCTTTGGCCTCCCGGGCACTCATAAAGTAATCGCGGTCTGTGTCCTGTTCGACCTTGCCCAGCTCCTGCCCGGTGTGGGCAGCCAGTATTTCATTCAACGTCCCTTTCAATCGAATAATTTCTTTGGCCTGAATGTCAATATCCGAGGCCTGCCCCTGGAATCCGCCCATGGGCTGATGAAGCAGGATACGGCTGTGGGGGAGGGCGTAGCGCATGCCTGCCGTCCCGGCAGCCAGAAGGACGGCCGCCATGCTTGCCGCCTGGCCCAGACACAGGGTCGCCACCGGGGCGGAAATGTACTGCATGGTGTCGTAGACCGCCAAGCCAGCAGTAACCGATCCGCCCGGACTGTTGATATAGAAGTTGATCTCCTTTTCCGGATCCTCGGACTCCAGGAACAGGAGCTGTGCGCAGAGCAGGTTGGCGATGTAATCGTCAATGGGCGTCCCCAGGAGAATGATCCTGTCCCGCAGCAATCTGGAATATATGTCGTAGGCCCGCTCGCCCCTGCCGGTATGCTCAATGACTATGGGCACATTGGCCATGGTTTCTGATTGGTCCATAATATCTCTCGTTTGGCTTCTGCACATTGGTTTCGGGGTGTCTGTTTACTTCTCGGCAGTCTCTTCTTCAGGGCTGTCTGCGGTGTCCCCGTCCGCTTCCTCTTCTGTGATCACGGCGTTCTCGTAGATCCGCTCCATGGCCTTGTCGGCCAGCAGGCTGTCCCGCAGGGCGTGCATGAGGTTGTTCTGCTCATAGTACTGCTTCATTTCCTGCGGGTCCTGTCCGGAATTGATCGCCAGGCGGTAGAGGTGCACCTCCACCTCCTGATTGGATACGGTCAACCCTTCACGCTTAGCGATATCCAGGAGGACGACATGGGACTTGACCACTTCCTCGGCCTCAGGGCGCAGCGATTCGCGGACGGCCTCTTCGCCCC
The DNA here is from genome assembly GCF_000620765.1 of Desulfovermiculus halophilus DSM 18834. Taxonomy (NCBI): domain Bacteria; kingdom Pseudomonadati; phylum Thermodesulfobacteriota; class Desulfovibrionia; order Desulfovibrionales; family Desulfohalobiaceae; genus Desulfovermiculus; species Desulfovermiculus halophilus. The sequence goes on along the minus strand of NZ_JIAK01000006.1, from coordinate 115,035 downwards.
CTTCAGACTCAAGGCTCTTGCCCTGCTTCTCCAGGCTGGAACGCTTGGATTCCATCATCCGGCTTAGCTGAGAATCAACCATGGACGGAGGCAACGGGATATCCACCTGGGTCAGGACCTGATCCAGGAGCCGTTTTTGGGCTGCTGAGCGTTCCATTCTCTCCATCCGCTCGGAAAACGACTTCTGGATGTGATCCCGGACTTCTTGAATGCTGTTAAAACCCAGCTGATCGGCAAAATCGTCATCTGCCTCCGGGAGCTTGCGCTCCTTGATCACATTCAGGGTGACCTCCATGGTCACCGTACTTCCGGCCAAATCGGAATTCAAGAAGTCTTCAGGGAAGGTGACCTCTCCTTTGCCGCTCTGCCCCGGACTGAGCTCTTTGACGATCTCTTCAAAGGACTCCAGGGCCTGTCCTTCTCCCAGGGGGAGCTCAAACCCCTTGGCCTGCAGGTCGGAAAGCGGCTCTCCGTCTTTATAGGCTGTAAAATCAATGACCGCCACATCGCCGTCCACCGGTTTCCGGTCTTCCTTGACCAGCTCCAGGGAGCTCTGCTCCCGCTGAACCCGTTGCAGGGCGGACTCTACCATGTCCTCATCTGCGGCGACCTTCTTCTGGGTGGTCTGCAGCCCGTTGTATTCCGGAAGATCGAGCTCTGGAACATACTCAAAGCGGAAGCGGTAGGACAGGTCCTGATCCCGCACCAGTTGGGCATCGTCATCCATGTGGATCCCAGCAACAGGCTCCAGGTTCAGCTCTCCAAATATCTGGGAAAAATGGACATTTAATAGATCCCTCGTCGCTTGGTCGGAAATTTCCTTGCGAAACTTGTTTTCCACCAGCGATGACGGGACCTTGCCCTGCCTGAAGCCGTCCATCTTCAGGTCTTTCTTGAAGTAGGCCACTGCAGTCTGCAGTGCTGCGTTGACTTCCTCCGCTGAGATTTGGACGGTCACCTTCTTTTCAACCGGCGAGATATCCTCAACCTGATATTCCATGGCCCGATTTCCTCCTTCAAAAATAAAAAATCAGCCTCCGCAGGCTGCTTGGGGTTTAAGGGTAAAAAAAAGCAGTCCCCGGGTCAAGAATTCTTCTGCAATCCTCCAATATAAGACCGGACAGGCATTTCGTCAACAAAACACCTGCCCCAGCCAAAGGCAAAAGACGTTGATTTTTTTCTTCAAGTATTTTATAAGCAAAATATATACCACACATTGGCATCACCTCTCGCTTCTGCTTTCGTATGAATTACTCCTGGAAAGAGGCATTTACTCGGGTCCCGGACATCACCTGGCAGGATTCCTCCACCCTGCGGCACCCCTTGTCCATCAGCACACTTGAAAATCTCCGCCGATTTTTGGACTACGTGCATATCAAGTTCTGCCTGCTCCGCCCCTACTGCGAGCTCGAAGACTATCCCCTCGTCTCCCCCCAGGAGCTCTTGCCCTCCTTTGAATCCAACCTGTACGAGTACCAGGATCTCCCCGGATTCAGCCTTGTGGCCTTTGACCGGCCCGTGGACTACTTTCAGGAGATCTTTCAGTTCGACATCCTGCATTGCGTTGAGGACGCCTTTTCCTCCAGCAGTGGTCCTGCATCCCCGTTTGAACCGGCCATTATCCAGCAGAATCATGACGTCTTTCTCAGCCGCCTGCCCAAGGTCCACCAGGACAGATTCAAGTCCACCTTCAATCAGGACCGGGTCACGGATATTCGTTCCTATCCCAGCATATTGCCCTATGTTTTGAATATGGACCGGGGCCATGTCCTGGCCAAGAACTCGGCCGGGGATTTTTATACCGCTGGGATCTACGCCTCATTCCCTTCGGATCTGGACTCCGAGCTCAAACGCTTCGGGCTGCGCATCGGCCGCTTCAAGCCGGGCGACAACCGGATCTACGAGCTGAACCGGCCCTTTGTGTACCAGTACCTCATGGAGCTCTACGGGTTTCCCATCACCTCAGAGCGCCGGACCTCGGCCGCTCTCTTTTCCCGCCGCCTGTTCAAGATGGGGGAGGACTTTCTGATCCGGGTCCTGGGCCAAAGCGACCGGACCCTGACCACCCTGTCCTCATTGACCCCGAACTCCCTCTATCCCCAGCTGGACAAAATCGCCCTGGTCTCTGTGGCCAAAAGCCAAAAGGATCAGTTCAGGGAGCTGAAGAAAGGCGGATTTCTGCTGGAGCATGATGAGCCGGCGGTCATACTCCGCGTTCATTACCGGCAGCACAAGTACGATCCCCAAAACGTCCGCAAAGACCGGGCCCTGTCGGTTGCCAGGCAGGAGATCATCCACCCCCTGACCGGCGAGGTCACCTCAGCGGTCAACCTGATCAAGGACACGACCTTGATGACCTTGATCCTCAACGACATCGTGAAAGGGGAATACAGCGGCCGGGTCAAGTACAAACGCAACGAAATCGTGGAAAACACGGAGACCCATTCCAAGAGACTGAAGTTTTTGTATGCCTGGCTCCGAAAGCACCAGCGGCGGATCATCAGCTACTCTGACGAGTTCTACACCAATGTGACCAAGGTCCTGGGGAACTACCTCCTGGATCCCACCTTGAATGCTGAGTTCCAGCACCTGCATCAGCTCTACCACGAGGTATGGGAGCAATACAGCTATATCCAGCAGGCTCGAAAGATAAAGTTCCTGGAAGACATCAAAGGCAAGCACTACAAGGGACAAAAGCTGAACAACCTGGATATGCTCAAGCAGGCGGTCAGGATCCTGACCGAACTGAAGTTCGACCTGGTCCAGTATTTCGACTCCATTACCGAACACGCCATTCTTCTGGGCGAGGGGATACTCAACGACTCGTATCTGTGCCGAACCTACATCTCGCCTCCTCAGGACCAGCTGACAGACTACGGCCAGCGCATCAGGACCTACTACGGGAGGCTGGTCAAGCTGATCGACGACTTCAAGGCCATCCGTAGATCCCGGAGCAAAACGGCACGATCCCGCACCCCCGCCCAGAGTACATGACCGAGGATCCAGAAAACTGGAGGGACTGCGCAGCTATGTTCTGCACCCACTGCAAGTACACCAGCTTTGACTACCTCCCCTCCTGCCCCAGATGCGGACGGGACTGGAGCCAGTCCAAAAAGGCCCTGAACCTGGACTGGGTGACCGCTTCGGCCGCTGAGAGCAAATATCAGCGACAGGCATCCGGGAATGCGGGTTCACCACCCCAGGCAGCCTCCAACTCCTCGCCCGCATCCGGCACACACACCGCATCCGGGACCCATGCCTGGCCCCCGTCCCCCCAGCAGCAGGAGACAGCCTCATCTGAACCGCCGAGCCGCCCTCAGGAAATGCGGGCTCAAAGCCAAGCCCCCCCCATGTCCCCGGAAAGCGAACCTGACTCGACTGAGGAGGAGCTGGACTTTCCGGACCTGGACAGCCGTCTGGAACGAGAGACCGGGGCTGGGTCCCAGGACAACCAGCTGCACCCGTCCCAGGCCCCGCAGCCCGACCAGGAGCCCGCCGGCAGCTCTTTGTCCATGGCCGGCCAGGGAGAGGAGGACGAGGTCCTGGATCTTGGCTCCCTGGTCCACGATTTGGGCCTGGAGCCAGAGCCCGAAGGAAGCAATGCCGGGGACCGCAGCAAGACCCCCCGTCCATCCGATCCGACTGGCCGGCACCTGTCCCCGGATGAGGACTGACCCATGGCCTCGGACCAACGAACCCCTCCTCTGGCCGAACGTCTGCGGCCCAATCGCCTGGAAGAGTTCATCGGCCAGGAGCATATCCTGACCTATGTCCGCTCCCTGTGCCGGGCGGAACAGCCCAGCAACCTCCTGTTTTTCGGTCCCCCGGGCTGCGGGAAGTCCACCCTGGCCCTGCTGATCGCCCAGGCCTTCGGCCGTCCCTATCTGCGGGTCAGTGCTCCGGAGATAGGGCTTCCCGCGCTGCGCAAGAAGCTGTCCGATATAGAGATCCTGATTCTGGACGAACTGCACCGTTTTTCCAAAGCTCAGCAGGACTTCTTCCTCCCCCTGCTGGAAAGCGGACGGTTGATTCTGCTGGCCACCACCACGGAGAATCCGTCCTTTAGCATCACCAAACAGCTCCTCTCCCGCCTGCACATCCTCCGCCTGCAGCCTCTGGAGGAAAAGGATCTGCACAATCTGGTTCACAAGGGGATCCAGGCCCTGGAGCTGGATCTGGCTGAGGAGAGCGTGCAGCTCATCGTCGACAACTGCAGCGGTGATGCCCGGACCCTCTTCAACCTGCTGGAGTATGTGGCTGATCTTCCGGCCGCCAGCCGGAAGCCCCGGGCCCTGCGTTCCGCTCTGCCTGAGATCCTGCAGCGTAGCGACCGGGGCGGAGACACCCACTACGAGCTGGCCTCGGCCCTGATCAAGTCCATTCGAGGCAGCGATCCGGACGCCGCCCTCTATTACCTATCTGCCATGCTGGAGGGGGGCGAAGACCCGCGTTTCATCTGCCGCCGGCTTATTCTCTCCGCCTCGGAGGATGTGGGCTTGGCCGATCCTCATGCCCTGCCCCAGGCCGTCTCCTGTTTCCAGGCCGTGGATGTGGTGGGCATGCCTGAAGGCTTTATCCCCCTGGCCGAGACCGTGTGCTATCTGGCCCTGGCTCCAAAGAGCAATTCCGCCTATGCCGGATACCTCTCCGCCCAGAAAGAGATCCGAGAGAACGGCCTGCAGCCCGTCCCCCTCCATCTGCGCAATCCCTCCAGCTCCCTGCACAAGAAATGGGGCTACGGGCAAGGATACAAGTATCCCCATGCCTATCCCGGCTCCTGGGTGGAACAGGAGTACCTCCCCCAGGGCGTGCAGAACCGGATTTTCTATCAGCCCAAAGACCAGGGCCTGGAGCCCCGGCTCAATCAGTGGCTGCAGAACCTGAAACGAAAGTTCCGCAAAAAGACCTGACCCCAGCCCCGGCCATCGCCCGGGGCTGAGGCGGAAAACAAAAAAGGCTCTTCGACACAGAAAGTGGAATTGCCTACATAAGAGTTTGCCGTCTCTTCTGGGTGCCGTAAGCGGCAGGCCCGTACATTGTCGTGGTCCCGCCAAAAGGGGGAAACCAGGCACTCACATGCATGATATGCTCAGTCCATCTGAAAACAATGTCCAGCATGTGAGTGCCTGGAGGGGCAGGGATCCCCCTTTGGCGGGAGTTAGAAAATACCGGGCCGAAAGTGGGCACACAGAAGAGACGGCAAACTCCAAAAATCCACAAGCTACGTCCAAAAACCAAAAAACCCCCGGAACACACACGTTCCGGGGGTGAATCCTGCACGAGCTGAGCTCGGACTGGTCCTGCGGCTTACAGCTCCAGCCAGGAATCAGAGTACAGGGAGCGCCCCATGAGGACCTTGGTGGTCTTGGCCACATCAACCATGTCCTTGGACAGGCTGTTCATATCCGGATCATTCCCGTCCATGACCGCATGGACAACCTCTTCCAGGTCTTTGCGCTGGTCCTTGGCAATGGCGGTCAAGGTATCGTCCCTGGGATCGGAGATAATGGAGGCCATGCCGACCTTTTTCAGCATCACGGCATAGACCTGGTTCAGGATGTCCCGCAGATGATTGGGGGCACCGTTGGAGACATTGGACAGACCGCAGGTAGACTTGGCTCCCGGGGCTATGTCCGGAAGCATCTCGTAGAACTTGATCAGGCTCATGGCGTGTTCCTGCTGGACATTGACCGGGGTGACAATCCCGTCCACCCAGATCTTCTCGTTGGGAATGCCCATCTCGTTGGCCACAGTGATCAGCTCCACGGCCAGAGCAGCCCGCTCGTTCTCATCCCGGGGCAACCCTTCAGGGCCCCACATCAGGGCCACAAAATCCGCATTGTGCTCCGCAGCCAGAGGCAGCATCTTTTCATACCGCTCCGGACGGCACATGATGGAGTTGATGATCGGAGGCTGATTGCAGACCTTGAGGCCGGCCTCGATGGCGTCGATATTGGATGTGTCCAGCAGCAGCGGCAGGTCCACAACCTCCTGGACCGTCTTCACCACCCAGGGCATAAGCTCAACCCCGTTTTTCTTGGCCGGCCCGAGGTTGATGTCGATATAGTCCATTCCCTTTTCTTTCTGGAATACAGCTTCTTCCTGGATGGGCTTGGGATCCATTTCCTTGAAGGCCTTCCCAATCTTGGTTCCCATCACATTCAAGCTCTCACCGAAACACAACATGCCCATGGACAACCTCGCTTCCATTAAGGTTTTGCGTCAAACGCCCCTGACCTGCGCGGGGCCGGTCCGGATTTTTTGCTTCCAGCCGGCCACCCAGGGTCAAAAGCCCTCCCGCAGTTCCGGGAGGGCTCGATGCTCCACTCTATTTTTTCTTGTTCTTTAAGAATGCAGGGATATGTGCAGCTTCCCGCGGACCGACCGTGACCGTCCAATCCGGGAGCTCTTCCTCGATTTCGCCGACAATGGCCGCGGCATAGCCCGGGATGATCAGTTCCTTGTTCTTGACCTTGTCCGCAATCCCGCATTTCTTGACAAACATGCCCACATCGTCGCCGGCGAACTTCCCGGCCGCCCAGGCCGTGAGCACGGACAGGCCTTCGGAGTCCTTGATCAGCAGCCAGCTGGGGACCTTGCTGCCTTCTATCTCCCCGGCCACAATAAAGTAGGTCAGGGCGAAGTTGGTGGTAACCATGACCGGTGAGTTCTCATCCGGCTTGCCGATCTCGTATATGCCTTCCTGCACTGTCATCGGCCGCTGCGGGTCGGTGTAGATATTCAGCCGTTCCAGCAGGACAGGGAAGAGCAGCTCGGCGCTGAAATCGGAAAAGACGATCAGGGAGCCGAACTTGGCCACGAACATGGCCCCGATCAAAGCTTCCATATCCAGATTGGAGGCCATTTCGCAGGGCAGGGCAATAGTGGGGAAACCCACTGAACGGTTCTTGGAGCGCAGTGCGGACCGGCGCATCCCGACCATATCTTCAAAAGCGCCCTTGAGTTCCCGGCTTCCGGAATCGATGACCAAGTCCTTGAGCCCCATTTCCATGAGCTTGTCCGTGAGCTCGGCAACCTTGTCCACCGAATCGGCCTTGACCGCCAGAGGAAGCTCATTGTCCTTGGCCAGCTGCCCGAAATCATCGGCATTGCTCTCTGTGGCCGCATACAGCAGCGGGCGCTTGAACTTGCTGGCCTCTATCCCGGCCTGCATCACGTCCTTGTCCTCTGTCATGAGCACCAGGTTGAATTCGGTCTGCTCTGCAATGTACTTGGCCTTGGCCCCAAAGGCCTCCTTGTCCTGATTGACGTCCTTTAAGGCCACAAACTCGGGGCGCAGATTGAACCCGACCCGATCGTACTGAAAGGCATTCCATTTTTTGAGCTTGGTCTGCAGATCGTCGTCGCTGATGTCTGAACCGATCATGGCCGCCAGGGCCGGCTGATTGTAGAATGTCTTTTCATGCCGGTACTCAACCGTCTCTCCGCCCAGGGTCCTGCCCCGGACGCCTTTGCCCACCTTCACCGGCCGGATGGGCGGCGCAGAGGCCTCGGCCAGCTTCTCCCGGGCCTCGTCAGATACATAGGGGCAATCATCAAGGTCTGCTTTGCCTGCGGCCAGATTCATGGCAAAGGCCAGGCAGGTTGCAGCCCCGCACTCCTTGCAGTTGGTCTGCGGGAGCATCTTAAAAATTTGAATTCCTGTCAGACCCATATCGCGCTCCTTTTCTGTAGCAATAGTCAACGTCTGTGTCAGCGCACATCTTCATCAGCACGCAAGCCTACACAAATTCGGGGGCGGCCACGGCCACCCCCGAACTGCTCATCTTACCCGCCCATAATCGGTTCCAAATCCAGGGCGGGATGCTTCTTCTCCTTTAAGAAGGGAAGGATATCGGCTTCAGTTGTGCCCACTGTCTCGTCTGCTACACGATCCAGGAGATCCGGAATGCCGACCTCTTTGGCCCGCTCTTCAAAACGTTCCTTGATTTCGTCCTTGAGCATCTTGGGCATCCACACCAGGCGCAGCAGCCCGGAATGCTCATCCTTCTCAAAAGGACCATCACCGCGGATGAACTTGCGCTGGGTAACGTTGAACTTGGAGTGCCCCACAAAGCCCGGAGTCGAGGCTCCGCCGCCGACTGTTCCGGCCAGGGTGGTAAAGGTCATTCCACAGGGAGTCTCGCCCTGATAGTCCCGGTTAACGGTCATGACTCCATTGCACTGGGGCAGGACCGAGGCCACGCACTCGCAGCAGCCACAGGTGGTCATGGGATCATAGACAATGGAATAGAAATTGTAATGGTCGATTCCGCCTTTGGAGGCCTTGTACACGAAATCGTTGACTCCTTTCCACTGTCCGTACCTGTGGTCCACACACTCGCCCTTTTGAATGGGCTGGTTTGGTCCGGTGGGGTTGATTTCGTAAGAAGCCTTGCAGTCCATCCAGTTGTACGCCCCGCACAGCCCGGTCCGCTCCGGACTGACCGTGCACACGTGGTTGGGGGCGAAGGACTGGCACAAGGTGCAGGAGTAGTAGGTCTCCACGTCCTCGTCCCGCATGTTTTCCACCCGCTCGTCCCGGGTCTTGTACTCTGCCCTGGCCCGTTCGGTGAGTTTTTCCACATCCTCTTTGCCAGTGTACAGAGTGACCTGGACCTTATCCAAGATCTTGCCGAAATCCTGATGGAACTTGGCGTGCAGGACCACACCGATGTCCTTTAAAGTAAAACCCTTTTCCACAGCGGCCTTGCCGACCCGGACCCAGGAGATATCCCGCTGTCCGATATGCATGACCCCTTGGATGTAGTTGACCAAATGATGGATCTGACGTTCCAGAATGGGCTCAAAATCTTCCTGCATCTCCCGGCCGGCTACCTGGGCATAAATGCCCAGAGGCAGGGTGTCGCCTTCCTTCAAATCGCCGACATCTTTGCCCACGACTTCGACCTTGCTGTCCTCGATCGCATTCATGTCCGCCATCTTGACCAGCTCGGTGCACTGGGTCTTGCCGCCGCCCATCTGAGCAAACAGATCGGCCTTGCGGACCCGCTCGCCTTCATAGGCAGGACCGAAGGCGCAGGGGATGTCCACCTTGGTCACGCTGACCTTCAAGCCGCGGACCTCAATGGATTTCTGCACAATCTCCTCGTGGGGGACATCGCTGACCACATGCTCGTAGGTGCAGACTCCTGTGGGCAGGATTTCGGGAATGTCTGTGTCGGCAATGGTTGGAAAGCCCCAGTTGACACATCCGGCAGCTGCTGCGGCCCACTCGGCATTGACATCGCCAAGGGCGTTGACAAAGGCGAAGATGCGGTTTTTGTTGTACATGAGGATGCGCTTATAGTCTCCGGGCTGTACGCCGCCGAAGGACATTGCCGCCCGGTTGGCAAACCCCAGGGCGAAGATGGCCGAAGAGATGTCCGGACCAAAGGGTACGATCCGGGTATTCCACCCGATCTGCACTCCTGCTTCCCGGAGCTGATCGGCACAGGTGGTCCCGTTCTGGTTGGCGGCCAGGAATATGTACAGATTTTTTTGCTGATAATCTTCGACTATCATCTTGGCCGTCTCTGCATCCGGGGCAGCGCCCACGATAGCCGCAAACCCCGGGGCAGAACCGTCCACGAATTCCACGCCCCGCTTACGCAGGATGACGTCGTCTGCTGCACCCAGCCAGATCTTGTTGTTGTCTTCGTCCACCTCTTCCGCAGTGGCCAGGTAAAAGTCTGGCTCATACAGATAGCGCAGGGCCTCTTGGACCTCGAAGCAGAACAGGGCTGCCATGCCGGCATCCAGGAGGGAGCCGAGATAGGGGAGATGGTTGACGCCCTTGATATGCGGCGGGAGGAGCTTGCGGGCGAACTGTACGGGCTTTTGCAGGTCTTCCAGGGTCTCGCACTTGATTCCGGTCAAGGAATAGATGACCGGAAGATAGTAGGCAGTATTGGGAAAACCGATCTTGGTACTCGCTTCATATGTATCCAAGGCCTGTTTGAGCTGGCCTTCGGCCTTGGACACGATATTATAGCCGCCTTGGATGGCCGCAAAGGCAACGAGTTTGGACATAGTACACTCCTTTTTGCGGGTTTATCCCTTCTATTATCACGCCCTTTGCTAGACAGCCCGCTTGTGAAAGCGGTCCAGCAGAGTGACGATCCGTTCAGTGACCGACTCCGGAACCGGTTCGGCCTTCTTTTCTTCAGGGGCCTTGGATCCGGATTGGGCTTTGGCCACCTTATCCCGGACCTCCTTGGCATCCTGCTCCAGTTTCTGGGCCCTTTGCTCGGCTTCCCGTTTGGCCTTTTCCTCCGCTTCCTTCTTGGCCTGTTCAGCCTTGGCCTTGGCCTCTTCCTCGGCCTTGGCCTTGGAATCGGCTTCCGCCTTGACCTTTTCTTCCATTTCTCTGCGGACCTTGGCCTCTATTTCGGCCCGGATCTTGGCCTCGTCAACAGCCGGAGCCGCCCCGCCCGCAGGCTCGGCAGGCTTGGCTTCAGCCGCAGCCGGAGCTGCTTGCTGCGCGGTTTCGGCTGCCGGTTTTTCCTCGGCCTTGGGCTCGGGCTTGGGTTCGGGCTTCTGTTCGGCCTTTGCTTCCGGCTTGGCCTCGGCGGCCGGCTTTTCCTCAGCCTTGGGCTTTTCTTCCTTCTTGGCCGCGGCCGGCTTTTTCTCTTCTTCGATGCTCAGGTCCATCTCCGGAGACATGGACAGATAATCGATCTCCGGCTCTTCCAAAAGCTTGTTCACCGGCTCGACCTTCTCGGCCGTGCCCCCCTCGACCATCAGCTGGATGAAGGACCGGACCAGGCGGACGGACTCCGGATGGCGCATGACCAGCACGTTGGACCCGGACATGAGGTAAGAAACAGCAGCCACTGCCTCCATCATAATGCCTCTGCGTTCCGGATCTCCCAGCAGGGGATTCTCCTCAATCGGTTCCTTGGCTTCCTTGCATTTCCAGACCTCGAAGGCCAGGTTGTTGTAGATGGGCAGCTGCAGCTTGTCGTCCCCAAAGGTCAGGGCGGCCAGCTTGATCCGTTCCATGACCGAGTAGGAGTACTCCATTCCATAGCCCAGACCGCCGGTTGTGGGGTCGATGAGCACCCGTTCCAGGGGCATGCCCAGATTTTCGAGCAGGATGTTGATCTGCTTGGCCAGGTTGATGTCAATGGGCGAAGAGGCGACGGCTGTGTGCCCAAACCCCATGACTCCGGCCCCGATGGTCTTGTGGTTGGCGTCTTCAATCGGCCCAATGACCAGATTTGCGCCCTCGCACTCCTCGGATACCTTCTTCAACACCTCAGCGTCCTTTTCCACAGCCGTGGTTCCCCACACACAGACCGGGACATCCACAGCGTCCAGGACCTTCTTGACCCTCGCCACGGCCTCTTCAGCACTGGCGTCCTGGTCATTGGGGTCAGTGCTCCGGAGCTGGAGGGAAATCATGTCCGCACCGTACTCCTGAACACACTTTTTGGCCCAGGCGGCTGGATCCGCCAGGCAGTCTTTAAAAGGAGCAGTGGCTGCTTCCGGCCACTCCTTGGGCTCCATGTCCCAAACTTCCATGGCGATCTTCGGCGGATTCGGGATCTCGCCTTCAAAGGCGTGAAATGGGAGGCAGGATTCGCCGCCTACCGTCACGGCTTTGTCGCCTTGACCCAAAGTCACAGCCTTGATCGACCCGGTATAGTTTTCCTTCACCATTTCAAAGCCCATATCCACTCCTTATTGCTTGAAAATGATTGAAGAACCTAAGGCGTATATGAGGTGCTCCCCAGCGGATCGCACCGCCTTCTCCAATGTGTGTTCTTGAGTACCACTCAGTTTCCGAAAGCAAACTGAATATATCTATGGAGTTCAAGTCTTTAATAAATGAGAATTCACTAGCTGCAAATTGGCCTTTTGTCAACAAACCGGGGCACAAAAACCTGTATTTGATTTCAGATTCCGGGCTCCCGGGTGGTCACACGGGGGAAAAGCGCGCCTTTTCGCCTCCGGAGGGAAAGCCCGACCGCCTTTGCCCGGACCACGGCCTAGTCCCCGCCTTTGGCCAGCTCCCGCCGCTTGCGCAGGCGCTCGTTCAACCTGGGGAAGTTCTCCAGCTCGGTATGGGGCAGAAACAGGGAGGCCATGTAATTGTCCATATAGGAGGTGGTTTCCGACAGCTCAAAATTGGTCATTTTGGTGGTCACCTCCACCACGTCCCGGCGGATATGGTTGTTCAGGGAACTCATCTTGGCCCCCATCATGGACCCGTTGCCCACAAAAGTGATCTTGTCCGCGTCCATTTCCGGAAGGAGGCCGATGGTCATGGCTTTCTCCAGATCGATGTAGCTCCCGAATCCCCCGGCAATCATGATCCGGTCCAGATCGTTGATGGACAGGCCGATTTCGTTCAGCAGGGTCATGCATCCGCTGTAGATGGCCCCTTTGGCCCGGATCAGATTGTCCACATCCGGCTCCTGCAGGGTCACATCCCGCCCGATGTCCGTCTCCTCGGCCCAGGCCAGAACATACTCCATGATCCCGTCGTTCTCCCGGATCCGGGTGCTGTCCACCTCTGGATTGAACTTGCCCCGGTTGTCGATCACCCCCATCTCGAACATGACCGCAATCGCGGTGATCAGCCCAGATCCGCAGATGCCGCGGGGCTTTTTCTGTCCCACGGTCAGGACCATGGGTTCCAGAGTCACCGGATCCAGGGAGAAGTCCTCAATAGCGCCCTTGTCCGCCCGCATCCCGAACTTCATTCCCCCGCCTTCAAAGGCCGGACCTGCCGAGCAGGCCGCGCAGGCCATCCAGTCCTTATTGCCGATCACGATTTCGGCATTGGTCCCCACGTCAATATACAGGGTAATCTCCTCCTCGCGGTACATGAGCGATCCCATGACCCCGGCCACAATATCCCCGCCCACATAGCTGGACACAGCCGGATAGACCAGGGCCTGGACGTGGGGGCCGAGCTCTATACCCAGCTCCGAGGCCTTGAACGGGGGGAACAGGGTGCAGGCCGGGACATACGGGGAGCGGCGGATATACCGGGGATTTATCTTCAACAGCAGCTGGGTCATGGTCGTGTTCCCGGCAATGGTGATCGTGGATATGCAATCCGGATCAATGCCCGCCTTCTTCACCAGCTTATCGTTTATGGAGTTGATGGTCTTGAGCACCGCCTTGTTCAGCTCCTCCAAGCCGTTGCCTTTCTCCGCATGCACGATGCGGTTGATCACATCCTCGCCGTAGCTCATCTGGGCATTAAAGTCCCCATTTTCAGCCAGAACCTGTCCCGTGTTCAGGTCCAGGAGCTGCCCGTAGACAGTCGTTGTCCCGATGTCCATGGCTATGGAGTAGTTCTGGTCCGCAGTGTCTCCGGGATGGACGTTGATGATTGCTGTCTTGCTTCCTTCCCGGACCGGCCTGGCCATGGTCACCGTGACATTGAAATCCTGTTCCCGAAGGACGTTCACGATCTTGCGGATCGCGGGGAGGTCCACGACCAGCCGGTGCTCGTCGTGCTTGAGCTTGAGGTGGTTGATCAGCCGGGTCATATCCGGAGCGTTGTCCTGGCTGCTGGGAGGAGTGAGCTGAACGTTCAGCTGCTCCACAGCCGGGATAAACACCCCCTTTTCCTTGAAGTCTTCCAGGTCCAGCTGCTTGATGTGAGCGGTCTTGCGCGGAGTGGCCATGAGCACGCTGGCATCCACTTCCGACTCCACAGGAACCCGAACGGTCAGGTCGCTCTGGACCTCGGCCAAGCACGCCAGGCGATAGCCCTGGTCCACATCCTCCTGGCTCAGCTTCTCGCTGATCCCGCCGCTGACCTCGCCCTGTTCAAGGCGCACCCGGCATTTGCCGCAGACCCCATTGCCTCCACAGGAGGCATTGATATGCACTCCTGCGTCCAGGGCAGCCCGGATCAGGGTTGTCCCCTGCTCCACCTCGGCGCTGCGTTCATGGGGCAAAAACGTAACGGTAGGCATATTCCACCTCCTCTTCATGGTCTCATAATTGTGTATTTCCGGGGGCCCACAGCAGGATCAGGACGGAATCCGCACCGAAGGAAACTTGGACCGTTCGGTATGGGGCAAAAATTTTGCGGCGCTGAACTGATTCATGAATGCCTGGTTGACGTTCAGCTCCAGGTAGGTGATCCGCTCCCGGGCCTTCTTGACCCGGGAGATCGCTTCCGGATCCTGGAGCAAGCGGACGCCCCCGCCCAGGGAGCTGTTGCCCAGGGATTGAAACAGCCCCCGCGGCAGGTCCGGAAGCATGCCGATGCCGATGGCTGAATCCGGCTTAATGAAATTGCCGAACGTCCCGGCCACAAAAAAAGCGCCTATCTCTTCAAACCCGATACCCACGGATCCGACCAAGGTCTCCAGGATGGTGAACATGGCCGCCTTGGACCTGACCAGGCTGTCTATTTCCGGCTGTCCAATGAGCAGATCCGCACCTGTTCCCGATTCCCGGGCCGGTACCAGCCTAAAATTCCAGATCCCGTCCTCCTGCACGAAGAGCTCCGGTGCCCGCTCCGGGACCATTTTCCCCCGGAAATCCAACAGTCCGGCCATAAACATCTGGGCCGCCAGATCGATGATCCCGGAGCCGCAGATCCCGGCCGGGGGAAGCTCCTCTATGCTGTGCACCTCAATGTCCAGGCTCTCCGGATCAATTTGCACCGAATCGATGATCCCAGGGCCGGCCTGGGCCCCGATCTTGCTCACCCCCCCTTCCAGGGCCGGTCCGGCCGCCCCTGCGCAGGCGATGAGCCAATCTTTGTTTCCCAGGATGACCTCGGCATTGGTTCCCACATCCACCAGCAAGGTGGGCTCGTCCCTGACGTCCAGTCCGGAAAAGACGATGCCGGCCAGAAGATCTCCGCCGAAATAGCTCCCGATATTGGGAAAGCAATACACCCTGGCCCGGGGATGGATCGCGAGCCCCAGGGCCTGGGCCCGAACCAGGCCCGGGTCGTTGACCACCGGGATGTACGGCTCGCGGATCATCCACCTCGGATCCAGGCCCAAGAAAAGATGGGTCATGGCCGTATTCCCGGCCAGAGCAACATTATGTACTGCCTGGCTGGACACGCCTTGCTCCGCGCACAGCTCCTCAACAGCCTGATTCATGTCCCGGATCAGCATGTCCTGGAGCTGTTCAAGCCCTTCTGACCTGGCCGCATGATGAATGCGGGTCAAGATGTCCGGGCCGATCTCCCCCTGGGGATTGGCCCGGTCCATCTTCCCCAGGGCTTGGCCGGAGGCAAGGTCTATGAGTTGCAGGACATACCGGGTTGTGCCCAGATCCACAGCCAGACCAAGTGCGGGCCGATCTTCTCCGGCCGGGGCCGCTCCGGTCAGAACTGCGCTCACGCCGTCGGAAAACAGGGTACACCTGAGGGCGAATCCGCTGTCCCGCAACATGGAGGGGAGCTCGTTCATCCACTCCAAATCGCAGGTCAGATTGTGCCAGCCGCTTCTGCGGCGCAGCTCACGCAGCAGACGGTCAACATCTGCGGTATTGTCCTCAAAAGAGGGCTGATCAAGATGGACGGTATACACCCACCTTGGGGATGTGCTCTGGGAACCGGTAGAGGTATCTGGCATATCGTGATCTAAACACCTGTTGTTAAAATGTGACAACGAGCCTGGGTCCTGGCCCCAGGCTCTCATCCAACGCACCGAGGCGGCAAACATTCAGCCCCCCAAAGTTCAGGGGGCCTTGCCCAGCAAGGGGTTGACCAGCCCTTCAGCTTACAATTGATAAAGCCCCCGGATTGGAACTGATCCGAAACCCCGTAAAACAGCCAATACCAGGCCTTCAGCGCCTTGCTGGGCAAGACACCCTGAACACATGCCAGTGGCGCTCTGTTCTCCCTCCCGGCTCAATCCGGACAGGCCTGATGCCGACCCACAAGGGTAAACCATGTTCCGTCTTCCAGCACCCCGTCTATTGCAGCCCCGAGCCCCCGCAGCTCCTGGAGCACGGTCATGGCCTGGGACCGGAGCAGACCGGACAGGACAAAGCTCCGGGCGGCCCTAAAGGCTTTTGTATGCAGGATTCGAGCCATGACATCGTAGTGGATGTTGGCCACTACGGTCCGGGCCGGGATGTGCAGAATTGCCTCCGCCCGGCCCTGAACGGCCAGCACCTGGTCGGTCAGCATGTTCCGGGCGATATTGGCCTGGGTGGTCCAGGCGGCCAGGGGATTGAGATCCACAGCCACAACCTGCTCCCAGCCCAGCCTGGCCGCAGCCAAAGACAGGACCCCGGTTCCGCTGCCCAGATCGAGCAGCCGTCCCCGTTCACCCCTGCGGGCCAGAAAATTCAAGGCCTTCAGACAATCCAGCGTGGTCTGATGGCTCCCGCCTCCGAAAACCACCCCGGGATCCAGGTACAGAGTCTCTTCATCATCCGGGGCATCCTCTGTGCTCCATACCGGACAGATATGAACAGAGCCGACGCTGAAGGGCTCCAACGGTCCCCCGACCCAGTCCTCATAGCTCATGGTATAGCTGTCCAAGAGCCTGACCTGGGGGAAAAGCCCTTCCAGGCTGCGGACCTGGCCATCGCTGGGGGCAGTGAAAAAGAGAAAGGAGAGGTCGTCCTCGACCCAGGTGCCCAAAAAGTGAGCAAGGCGCCTGGTTGCCGCAGGAGGAAACCTCCCTTGAAAGGAGTAAATCCAAAGAGTTTGGGGACAAGAAGGGGACTGAGCCGATCTCAGCTCGGTCATGGCAGGATAATGGTGTGCCAAATGCTCAGGCCTCGAGGTCTGGTCGCGGTCTCTTAGGGAACAATTGTATCAAACATGGCGAAGGCGCTCTGGACTACGGGATTGTCCTCCGGAAGCTCTGCCGTTGGACGGCCGGTCATGTCGTATTCGGCCAGGGTCTGGTCCGCGTAGACCACGCCCAGCAGCTTCATGCCGGCCTGCTCGATGATGTCCAGCACGGCCTGGGACGGTTCTTCCCGGGCGTTGTTCAAAATGAGGTGAATGTCTTTGACTCCGATATTCAGGGACTGGGCCAGCTCCTTGATCCGCTGGGCGGCTTGCAGCCCGCGTCTGGAGGGATCGGATACAACCAGAAGGGTATCGATGTTCTTGGTGGTCAGCCGGCTGATATGCTCCATTCCGGCCTCGTTGTCCATGACGATGCTTTGGTAGTTGGCGGTCAGCTTGCTCAGGAAATCGCTGAGCAGGGTATTGGCCGCGCAGTAGCAGCCCTGGCCTTCAGGCTGGCCCATGACCACCAGATCGAAATCGTCGGCCTCGACTATGGCCTGCTCCAGCTGCATGGACATGAACCGGTCCTTGGTCATTCCGCTGGGCACATCCCCTTTCTTCATCCGTTCCCGGACTCCTCCCAGGGTTTCGTCCACCTGCACTCCGAGGACCTCGTTCAGATTGTAGTTGGAGTCGGCGTCAACCGCCAGGATGGGACCCTTGCCGTGTTTTATGAGATACCGCACAAGCAGTCCGGCCAGGGTGGTCTTGCCTGTTCCTCCTTTTCCGGAAAACGCTATGGACAAGGACATATATGCTCCTCGTTGGGATTGTGGTGTTACTTAAAGTGCTCCAGGACCGCGGCGCAGGTCTGATCCAAAAAGTCGCGTTCAGGCAGATCCAGGACCGATGCCGTATGCTGCTGCTGCTCCACAAGGGAGGGCAGGGCCGGGACCTTGGCCGCCACCGGGGGAAGAGCCATATTTTCCGGGGGGGTGTACCCCTCGGCCGCCCGATTCAGGACCAGGGCCTGATTCTTCAGCCCCAGGCTCGCCGCCAGCCTGCTGATCTCAGCTGCGGTGTTCAAGCTGCGCACGCTGGGTTCGCTGACCACGATCAGCCCGTCCACGCTGGAGATGGTTCCCCGGCCCAGGTGTTCCACCCCGGCCTCCAAGTCCACGATCAGCCACTGGGTGTTCTGGATGATCAGGTGCACGAGCATGGCCTTGAGCAGAGCATTCGCCGCACATCCGCAGCCTCCGCCCGCTCCGGCGATGGTCCCCATGACCAGCAGGTGCATGCCCCGCACGGTCGTGCTCAAGCGGGAGGCCAAGTCGTCGACCTTGGGGTTCATATTGATAAATCCCCCGCTGCCTACCCGCTCTTGAATCAGATCCTTGTTCTGCACCAGCGGGGTGGGGACCTGGTCCGGGGTAAGCCCCAGGGCCGGTCCAAGGGACAGGGCGGTGTCGGCATCCACCATCCAGACGTCTTCTCCCTGCCGGGCCAGATAATCGCCCAGCCAGACGGCGAACGAGGTCTTGCCCACCCCGCCCTTCCCAGCGATTGCCAACTTCATATTTCCCCCAAATATTCAAAAATACCAAAAATTTATATGGCGCAATGTACAAATCGAATTCACCCTAATAAAAAACATGGCTGGTGGCAAGGCATCTGCAAATTAAATTCAAGGCCTCTCCTGCAGGCTACGTCGAAGAGCCGTATTTGTTCAGGGGGCCTTGTCCAGCGAGGCGGTGACAGCCATTGAGCTCACAGCTGGTGATGAATCCCATATTGGGACTGATACGAGAAATACGGCTCTTCGACACAAAAAGTGGAATTGCATCTATAAGAGTTTGCCGTCTCTTCTGTGTGCCGTAAGCGGCAGGCCCGCACATTTTCTTGGTCCCGCCAAAAGGGGGAAACCAGGCACTCACATGCATGATATGCTCAGTCCATCTGAAAACAATGTCCATCATGTGAGTGCCTGGAGGGGGCAGGGATCCCCCTTTGGCGGGAGTTAGAAAATACCGGGCCGAAAGTGGGCTCACAGAAGAGATGGCAAACTCCAAAAATCCACATGCTACGTCGAAGAACCAGAAATACTCAATCAGCCGGGTTCAGGAGGCCTTCAGCACCTCGCAGGACAAGGCCCCTGAACTGTGTTTATCGTTCCCACGCTCTGCGTGGGAACTCTTTTGGGCGTTCCGGCGTCCAGAAAGAGACCGCGGGAGCGGTCAGGAAAGCTCCCTCGCAGAGCGTGGGAGCCATAAGTATTCGCCCGGCGCCCGCCTGGCTCTTTGCAGGTGTTTGTCGTCCCCAAACTGTCGCTGTAATGCTATTCTTTTGTGTATCATTCGTAAGCGAGTCTGCGACTGCTGAAAAATCCTACGTAGAAAGAATCTACACTTTGTGCTCCCATCCCTTGACTGTTTCCTCGTCTCAGGGTATATAATGCAACAAAATACGAATCTTCCCCAAACACCGTTTCGGAGTCGAACCCCAGTCAACCGAAGAACCAAAACCCCAGCGTATCGATTCGCTCCCACCTCGTAGACAGGCCCCGCTTCCTGCGCAGGGCGCAGCAAACCGCAACGCACCGTGCTTGGTGAGGAGGTGTATTCAGGGGTATGAAATCCAAACTCGAGGCCGGGGAATTCGTTCTCCTGGCGGAAATTGAGCCCCCCAAGGGCGTGGACGTGTCCGAAATGGTCACCAACGTCACCAGGATCAAGGGGCTGGTGGATGGATGCGTGGTTCCGGAGATGAACAGTGCGGTCATGCGCATGAGTTCCCTGGGCGGTGCCGTTCTCCTTCAGGGGATCGGGATGCCGGCCATCATGCAACTCAACTGTCGGGACCGGAACCGCTTGGCCCTGCAGGCCGATCTGCTGGCCGCATATGCCTGCGGCGTCCGGGGGATCATGACCGTAACCGGCGACGACCCCCGCTTCGGTGACCACCCCCAGACCAAACCGGTCAACGACATCCAACTCATGGACCTTCTGCAGACCGTGTCCAGGCTCCAGCAGGGCCGGGACATGGCCGGGATCGAGCTCAAAGGAGCCCCCAGCTTCAAGGTCGGTTCGACCATCAATCCCGGAGTGGACAAGGACGGGCTGGACCAGGAGGTCAAAGACTTTCAGGCCAAGCTGGACGCCGGTGTCACCTATTTCATCACCCCGGCTCTGTTCGAGCTCGAATCCATCGCTCCCTTTCTGGAGGCGGCATCCGCCCATCGGTTCAAGCTCATACCCTCGGTCCTGCTCCTCAAGTCCCTGGGCATGGCCCGCTATATCGCCCGCAACATCCAGCACATCCACATTCCGGACTCAGTCCTGCGCCGAATCCAGAAGGCCGGGGACAAGGAACGGGAATGCGTGAAGATCGCCGCAGAAACAGCGGCCATGATCAAGAACGCAGGTTTCGGAGGCGTGATCCTGACCACCATGGGATGGGAACGAAAACTCCCTGAAATTATAGAAGCAATGCGAGGATGAATTCCATGTTGCATTTCAATTCGTCTCCTGCGGAAACGTCCAGTGCCCAAACCGACCTGGTCGGAGCGGTTATGGTGGCCGGTGGAGGAATTGCCGGAATGCAGGCAGCCCTGGATTTGGCAAATTCCGGCTATGCAGTCTATCTGGTGGAACGGGCCTCGGCCATCGGCGGTATCATGTCCCAGCTGGACAAGACCTTTCCCACCAACGACTGCGCGATGTGAATCATCTCTCCCAAACTGGTCGAGGTCGGCCGGCACTTGAACATTGAGCTGGTGACCAATGCCGAGGTCACCGCAATTCAGGGCAAGCCTGGGAGATTTACCGTCACGGTCCATCAGCATCCCAGATATGTTGATCCCGCCAAATGCACAAGCTGCGGGGAATGCGCCAAGGTCTGCCCCGTATCCCTGCCCAACAGCTATGATTTGGGGCTTTCTGAACGCAAGGCGGCGTACAAGCTGTACGCCCAGGCCATCCCCGGAGCCTACGCCATCGAAAAAGGAGACCGAGCCCCCTGCCGCCTGGCCTGTCCAGCAGGGCTCAACGTGCAGGGCTACGTCCAGATGGTCAAACAGGGCAAATATAAAGAGGCCCTGCAGATCATCATGCAGGAGCTGCCCTTGCCCGGAGTCTTGGGCCGGATATGTCCGGCCGGATGTGAAGATGCCTGCCGCAGGGCGGAGCTGGACGAACCCCTGGCCATCCGCTCCCTGAAGCGTCTGGCCGCTGATCAGTTCGATCCCCGGGATGTGGAGATCCCCTGCGCTCCGGAACGACCGGAAAAGGTGGCCATCATCGGGTCCGGCCCGGCCGGGCTGTCCTGCGCCTACCATTTGGCCAGAAAAGGCATCACCAGCACTGTATTTGAAGCCAGCCCGCAGACCGGGGGCATGCTCCGGCTGGGCATCCCCGCCCATCGCCTGCCCCGGGAGATCCTGGATGCGGAGATCGAGGTCATCACCAACCTGGGGGTAAAGATCCGGACCAACACCGCCCTGGGCCGGGACATCAGCGTGGAGGAACTGTTTTCCCAAGGCTACGCCTCCGTCTATTTGGCCCTCGGCGCCCACAAGGGAATGAACCTGGGCATACCGGGGGAAAAGGCCCAGGGCGTCCGCCAGGGAGTGGACTTTCTGCGGGAGGTCAACCTCCAGGGCGCGGCGGAGATCGGCCGGCATGTGGTCGTTGTCGGCGGCGGCAATGTAGCTGTCGACGTCTCCCGGGCGGCCAAGCGTCTGGGGGCTGAGAAGGTGACCGTCCTCTATCGCCGTTCCTGCGACGAGATGCCGGCTCTGCCCGAAGAAGTGGAGGGGGCCCAATGTGAAGGGATCGAGTTCGTCTACCTGGCCGCCCCTCAGGAAATCCTGGTTCAAGACAATCAGGTGGCTGGATTGCGCTGCATCCGCATGGAACTCGGGGAGCCGGACTCTTCCGGCCGCCGGCGGCCGGTTCCGGTCCCGGACAGCGAGTTCGACCTGGACTGCGATCACATCATCCCGGCCATCGGCCAACAGCCGGATCTGTCAGCCATCAACGAGATCCCGGACCTGTCCTTTACCCGCTGGGGAACCATCGAGACCGATCCGGTCACCTTTGCCACCGGCAGGGCTGGGGTCTTTGCCGGCGGAGATCTGCAGACCGGTCCCTGGGTGGCCATCGGAGCGGTTGCCGCCGGACGGGAGGCCGCCGAATCCATCTCCCGCTATCTGGACGGCCGGGACATGGCCCAGGGACGGGAAGCCCTTCCGGCCAAAGAAGTCCCGGACTGGTGCGCCCTCCCTGAAGGGCAGCCCCCGGTTCCCCGGGTGGATATGCCCGAGCTGGAGACAGAGGAACGGACCTGCACCTTTCATGAGGTGGAGCTCGGCCTGGATGCGCAGGCCGGTCAGGCCGAGGCCGAACGCTGCCTGAACTGCGGATACTGCTGCGAATGCCAGCAATGCGTGGAAGCCTGCCTGGCCGAGGCCATCGACCACGGGCAAAAGGCTCAGGATCTGGAGCTGGAAGTGGGCTCGGTCGTCCTCTGTCCGGGCAATCAGGTCTTTGATCCGGCCAAGCTGGAGGAGTTCTACCACCACACCAGCCACCCCAACGTCCTGACCAGTCTGGAGTTCGAGCGTTACCTCAGCGCTTCCGGGCCGACCATGGGGCATCTGGTCCGCCCCTCGGACCACAAGGAACCCACCCGGATAGCCTGGCTGCAGTGCGTGGGCTCCCGGGACACGAACCGCTGCGGCAACGGCTACTGCTCCTCCATGTGCTGCATGTACGCCATCAAGGAGGCCGTGGTGGCCAAGGAACACGCGTCCGGAGAGCTGGACTGCGCCATATTCAACATGGACATCCGGACTTTCGGCAAGGACTTCGAGAAGTACTACCTGCGGGCCAAGGACAAGGAGGGAGTCCGGTTCATCAAGGCCAGGGTGCACACGGTTGACCCCCTGCCCGGATGCGACGACCTCTCGGTCCGCTACGTCACCGAAAACGGGGAAATCGTGGACGAGACCTTTGACCTGGTCATCCTCTCCGTGGGCTTTGAGTCCTCGCCGCAGACCCAGGCCCTGGCCGAGAGGATGGGTGTAGAGCTCAATGCCTCCCGGTTCGTGCACTCCTCCCCATTTGAACCGGTGAACACCTCGGTCCCCGGGATCTACGCCTGCGGCATCTTCCAGGCCCCCAAGGATATCCCCAGCTCGGTGGCCGACGCCAGCGCCGCGGCCTGTGCCGCCGGCCGCATGCTCGCTCCGGCCCGGCATACCCGGACCAAGAGCCTGGAGCTTCCGGCCGAGCTCGATGTCCAGGGCCAGGAGCCGCGGATCGGGGTTTTTGTCTGCAACTGCGGGATCAATATCGGCGGCGTGGTGAATGTGCCCCAAGTCGAGGAGTACGCCGGCACCCTGGCTGGTGTGGCCTACACCTCCCAGAACCTGTTCACCTGCTCCGAGGACGCCCAGCAGCAGATGAAGGAAGCCATCCGGGAAAACGGGCTGAACCGCATCGTGGTTGCCTCCTGCACCCCCAAGACCCACGAGACCATCTTCATGGAGACCTTGGAGGCCTGCGGGCTGAACAAGTATTTGTTCGAGATGGCCAATATCCGCAACCAGGACTCCTGGGTACACGCGGACAACCCGGAGCTGGCCACGGAAAAGGCCAAGCAGCTGGTGCACATGGCCGTGGCCCGGGCGGCCAAGCTTGCCCCTCTGCACGAGAGACGCATCCCGGTCACCCCCAGGGCCCTGGTCGTGGGCGGGGGCGTGGCGGGAATGACCGCGGCCCTCAGCCTGGGAGACCAGGGGTTTGAGACCTATCTGGTGGAAAAGGAGAAGGAGCTGGGGGGACTCTCCCGGCGGCTGACCAAAACCATTGAAGGCCAGGACGTCCAGGCCCTGATCCAGGACCTGGCGGAGAAAATGCACGCCCATGAAAAGGTCCAGGTCCTCACCGAATCCCTTATTGTGAACAGCCAGGGATTCAAGGGCAACTTCAGCACCGAGCTCATTGTCGGGCCGGCCATGTACGAGCGCAGGCTGGAGCACGGGGTGACCATTCTGGCCACCGGAGGCACGGAATACCAGCCCACTGAGTACCACTACCCGGATGAAGACCGGGTCATGACCCAGATCGAGCTGGCCGACCGGTTGGACCGGAACGGGGCCGGGGACCTCTCCTCGGTGGTCATGATCCAGTGCGTGGGCTCCCGCAACCAGGACAACCCCAACTGCTCGCGGATCTGCTGCCAGAGTGCGATCAAAAACGCTCTGCACATCAAGCGGGACAATCCGGACGCCCGGGTCTTTGTCCTCTACCGGGACATCCGGACCTACGGCCTGCTGGAGGAGTACTACACCAAGGCCAGGGAGCTCGGGGTCATCTTCATCCATTTCACTCCGGAAAATCCGCCGCAGGTGGTCCAGTCCGGGGACGGCCTCCAGGTGGAGGTTGTTGATCCCATTCTGAACCGCCCCCTGCTCATCGATGCGGACATCGTGGGCCTGAGTTCCGGACTGGTGGCCGAAGACACCGAAGAGCTGGCCCAGATCATGAAGCTGGCCAGAAACGCAGAAGGCCACTTTCTGGAGGCCCACGTCAAGCTGCGCCCAGTGGATATGGGGACCGAGGGGGTCTTTGTCTGCGGCACGGCCCACAGCCCCATGCTCATCTCCGAGGCCATCGCCCAGTCCCTGGCTGCCGCCTCCCGGGCAGTAACCTACCTGTCCCAGGAGTATCTGACCCTGTCCGCAGTCACGGCCAAAGTGGATGCGGAGAAGTGTGCAGCCTGCCTGATTTGTGTCCGGGCCTGTCCCTTCGGGGTCCCCAGAATCAACGAGGAGGGGGTCAGCGAGATAGACGAGGCCCTGTGCCAGGGCTGCGGGGTGTGCGCCGCGGAATGCCCGGCCAAGGCCATTGAGCTCAACTGGTACGAGGACGTCCAGATTGAAAGCGAAATCGACGCACTACTTGAGGGGGTCTTATGAGCCAAGGCTTTGTGCCCATCATCATCGCCTTTTGCTGCAACGCCTGAGGCTATTCAGCCGCGGACCTGGCAGGTTCCATGCGACTGAATTATCCCTCGGACATCAAGATCGTACGGGTTCCGTGCACCGGCAAGGTAGACCTGGTGCATATCCTGCACGCCTTTGAAAAAGGGGCGGACGGGGTCTTTATTGTCGGCTGCCTGGAGGGGGACTGCCGGTACAAGACCGGCAACCTGCGGGCCAAAAAACGGGTCGAGCAGGCCCGGGCCATCCTGGATCAGGTCGGCGTGGGCGGTGAACGGGTGGGCATGTACAACCTGTCATCCGGGGAAGGCCCCCGCTTTGCCCAGTACGCCGCTGAGATGGACCAGACCGTCCGTGGTTTGGGGCCCAATCCCTTAAAGGCGGCCCGGAAGCCGAAAGCAGCGTAGGTCTGGATTCAGGAGGCGGAGGCAGGAATCAGGAACAGACACAACCCGGGAGCCAGGGACGTATATTACGGTCTCAAGCCAGTTTTTGAAAAACTGGGCCCCCTTTGGTTGTGACCAAGCTCCTGGAGCCTGCCCCCTGACCCCTGACCCCTGAAGTAAGTACTCTGACCAAGTGAGGATGAACCATGATTGTTGCTGATCGGAAGCCAGTCGAGGAGATCATGGACATGGTCAAGGACGCCTCTTCCGTGCTTATCCTGGGCTGCAACGAATGCGTCACGGTCTGCGAAGCGGGCGGCAAGAAGGAGGTGGCGGTTTTGGCCTCCACCCTGCGCATGTCCTTTCTCAACCAGGGCAAGGAGGTGCGGGTGGATGAACGAACCCTGGAGCGCCAGTGCGACCGGGAATACCTGGAGGAGGTCCGGGATGTGGCTGACCGCTACGATGCCGTTGTTTCCCTGGCCTGCGGGGTGGGGGTGCAGTTCATGGCCGAAACCTATCCCCGCCTCCCGGTCTACCCCGGGGTGAACACCTGTTTTCTGGGGGTGACCGAAGAACGCGGCCTGTGGACGGAGCGCTGCCAGGCCTGCGGGCAATGCATCCTGGGGCAGACCGCGGGAATCTGTCCCATCTCCCGCTGCGCCAAGCGCCTGCTGAACGGTCCATGCGGGGGATCGACCAAGGGCAAGTGCGAGATCAACCCCGAGCTGCCCTGCGCCTGGCAGCTGATCATCGATCGCCTGAACGCCCTGGACCGGATGGAGGATTATGAGAAGCTGATGCCGGTCAAGGACTGGACCACGGACCGGGCCGGGGGGCCGCGAAAAGTCGTCAGGGAGGATGTGCAGTCATGAGCACGAAGACACCGAGCACGCTGGAAAAGGTCCTGAATGCCGGACACTTGGCTGTAACCTCGGAGTGCGGCCCGCCCCGGGGGAGCGACCCGGAGGTAATCAAGAAAAAGGCGGAAATGATCCGGGATCACGTGGATGCCATCAACATCACGGACAATCAGACCTCGGTCACCCGGATGTGCAGCCTGGCCGCCTGCATCCAGCTCAAGCTCATGGGTGTGGAGCCGGTGCTGCAGATGGTCACCCGGGACAGGAACCGCATTGCCCTGCAAAGCGATATCCTGGGTGCTGCGTCCTTTGATATCCACAATATCCTGTGCCTCAGCGGAGACCATCAGAGCTTCGGCGACTGTTCCCAGGGCCAGAACGTCCACGATCTGGACTCCATGCAGCTGATCCAAACCGTCCGGCACATGCGGGACGAAGGGAAATTTCTCGGTGGCGACGAGCTCAAGCGTCCGCCGCAGATGTTTGTCGGCGCGGCCGCCAACCCCTTCGCCGACCCGTTTGAGATCCGGGTGCCCAGACTGGCCAAAAAGGTGGCTGCCGGTGTGGAGTTCATTCAAACCCAGTGCATTTTTAACCTTGAAAAGTTCGAGGAATGGATGAAGGGGGTTCGGGACAGGGGCCTGGATGAAAAGGTCCATATCCTGGCCGGGATAACCCCCTTCAAGTCCGCGGGCATGGCCAGGTTCATGCAGAAGCGGGTGCCGGGCATGGATATTCCGGACCACGTGGTCAAGCGCATGTCCGACACTCCAAAGGACAAACAGGCTGCCGAGGGGATCACCATTGCCGTGGAATCCATCCAGCAGCTCAAGGAATGCAAGGGTGTCCACGGCTTTCATGTCATGGCCATTGAATGGGAGGAAAAGGTCCCGGAAATCGTTGAGCGCAGCGGCCTGCATCCCCGCCCTGCGGTATGATCCGGGCGGAGGGCTTGCCTGCTGCGGCCTCCATGACTGTCCGTTATTTGGGATCTTGAATGGACAGCGGTTAAGGGCAACCGCGTCCTACGCAAGAACTGCACCCAGTATTTTCATACAAAACGATTTCGATACCGACTGGGAGTGGTTACCAATCAGATCCTGATAACTAGGAACGAATAACTCATAACAGTTTCTCATACAAAAACCTTGAGGAGGAAGCAGATGACCACAAAGAGAATCCTCGTTGTCGACGATGATCCGGATTTCGTCAGCGTTGTGCAGAACAAACTCGAAAAGCTCAACTGCAGCGTGGATGTGGCTTATGACGGTGTGGAGGGCTGGGACCGGGTGAACGCCAACCTTCCGGACATCATTGTTTTGGATGTCATGATGCCGGTCAAGGACGGGTTCCAGATGTGCAAGGAGCTCAAGGCCGACTCCAGGACCGCCGACATCCCGGTGGTCATGCTTACTGCTGTTGCCGATCACATAGCGGACACCAGCTATACCCAATACGATGCCATGAGCATGGAAGCCGAGGATTACATCCCCAAGGGACCGGACTGTACGGATCAGGTCGTCAAAAGCGTCCGGGAGTTCCTGGAGATCTGAAAGGCACTCGGGCCTGCCTTGAACAGGGGGCAGGCCCGGCCTTGTGTTCAGCGGATCACCGGGCACGGCATATCCGGTCTAGGCCCATGTCCTGCTTTTGCATGAAAACTGTTTTTAGTTAATAGTTGAAATAATCCAAATCGCTATCGGGATCGGTATCGAAATCGCTTGGATGCTTCGTTAGCGAAAGCGTGCCTGCACCTTGGCAGGCATGTGGGTTTGTAAGTGCTCAACTAAACACTGGTCAGTTTACATATCGGTGTTGACACTTCCCCGCTGACTGTAAAACTGTAACCTCTGCCGCCTAGGCATTCATGCATTCAGCTGCAGATTCGCATACTTTCCTGTGTCCATGTCTCACCATTTTCAACCGGCAGGAGTCCGTGTCACATCGCCTCTGACAACAAGGCCGGGAGACAATGAATATTGCCATTATTGGAGGGACAGAGTTCACGGCCGATGTTTTGGAGACAACTTCGGCAGAGTATTTTGAGCATACCTCCCTGGCCGCCAAAATGGTCGCGGTCGCTGACCCTGATCCCGAAGCGCCGGGCATGGTCATGGCCCGCCGTCTGGGTTTGCTCACAGTCCAGGATTACTCCGAACTCTTCGACCCCTGCTATGGCATCGAGCTGATCATCATCCTCAGTCCGGATCAGGAACTCTTCTACCAGGTCCTGGACAGCAAGCCCCACACCGTCCGCATCATGTCCTATCAGGCCTTCCGCCTGTTCTGGGAGTCAATAACCAATGAAGCCAACAAGCTGCGGGAAAGAACCCAGGAAATCGAGGCCATCCTGGACGGCATTCAAGATTTCATCCTGGTCATCACTCCGGATATGACCATTGTGGAGGTGAACACAGCCTTTCTGGATCAGATGGGGTTCACCCGTTTAGAAGTCATCGGGCACAAATGCTATGAGGTATTCCAGCACATCAACCGGCAATGCCAATGCACCGAACACGAGGACATCGTCTGCCCCCTGCAGGAAGTCATCGACTCCCGTGAAATGCGCCAGCGCATATTTCCCCGGGTAAATCAAGAGGGCAAAGTGGTGTACATCGAAGTCACCATCTACCCCATATGGGAGCAAGACGGCTCTCTGAGCAAGTTCATTGAAATCAGCCGGGACGTGACCAAGCGGGAGAAGGAGGACGAGGAGATAAACCGCCGTTTGGAGCAGTTGGTCGAAGAGCGCACCCAGGAGCTCAAAAATCGGCAGGAACAGCTCCTGCATCAGGACAAAATGGCCTCTTTGGGCAAGCTGTCCGCCTCCGTAGTCCATGAGATCAACAATCCCATATCCGGGATTTTGAACCTGACCCTGCTCATGAAGCGCATAACCGGATCAGGGGCCTTGACCGAACAGGACCTGAAGGACTTCACCCGATACCTGGGGCTTATGGAGACCGAGACCAGGCGCATCAGCCGCATCACCTCCAACCTGCTTTCCTTCTCCCGGGAGACCAAGCTGGAAACTGCCGCCTTGAATCTGAACTCCCTGCTTGAGGATCTGCTGTTCTTAAATTCCAACTTCCTGAAGATCTCCGGGGTGCAGGTCAAAAAAGATTTCGATCCTCTGCTCCCGAACATCATTGGAGACGGAGAACAGCTAAAACAGGTCTTCATGAACCTGATATCCAATGCCGCAGAGGCCATGGAAGGGACCCAAGGCGGCACCCTGCACGTTGCCACCAGCCATGACCGGAACAAGGTCACGGCCATGATCCAGGACACTGGGGTGGGCATCCCGGAGTCCACTATTCCCCGGCTTTTCGATCCTTTCTTTTCCACCAAGGCCAAGGGCAAGGGAGTCGGTTTGGGGCTGTCCGTGGCCTATGGAATTATCCAGCAGCATTGCGGTTCAATCTATGTGACCTCCAATCCGGGTCAGGGCACATCCATCCGGGTCTGCCTGCCCTTAAAACAGCCCAAAGACAGGTACCACTGAGGCGTAAGGGGAGGAGCATGGCCAGAGCGAGCATTCTCATAGTCGACGATGAACTGATTCTGCGTGAATCCCTGTCCGCCTGGCTGGCCAGGGACGACTTTAAGGTAGAGGCTGTGGCCAGCGCGGAGAAAGCACTGGAGCGGATCAGACAGACGAGATACGATATCATCTTCCTGGACATCAAGCTGGAGGGCATGAGCGGACTGGAGGGCCTGAAAAAGATCCGGGATCTGGATCAGGATACGGCTGTGGTCATGATCACAGCCTACGGTTCCATCTCCACGGCTGTAGAAGCCATGAAAGACGGGGCCCATGACTACCTGCTCAAACCATTCGAGCCGGAAACCCTGACTGTGCTTATTGAAAAGATCCTGGAACGCAGGGCCCGGGACAGGGAAAATCTCTACTTGCGGGCGGCCCACCAGGAACGAACCAAATTCGAGAATCTCATCGGGCAATCCCCGGCCATGCAGGAGGTCTTTGACCTCATCCAGGAGGTTGCCCCCACCGACTCAACTGTGCTCATCACCGGGGAGACGGGAACCGGCAAGGAGCTGGTGGCCAAAGCCGTCCATACCCGCTCGTCCAGGGCTCAGGGACCGTTTGTGGCCGTGAATTGCGGAGCTTTACCCGAGCACCTGATGGAAAGCGAGATCTTTGGACACCAAAAAGGGGCGTTTACCGACGCGAAAAGCACCAAAAAAGGCCGCTTGGAGCTGGCCTTCGGGGGAAGCCTGTTTTTGGACGAGGTGGGCGAGATATCCGTGCGCATGCAGATCGACCTCCTGCGGGTCCTGGAAGAACGAAAATTCTACCGGGTGGGCGGAACTCAGCCCATAGAAGCCGACTTCCGGGTTATCGCCGCCACCAACAAGGACCTGGAACAGGCGGTCCGCGACGGAAGCTTCCGCCAGGACCTCTATTACCGGCTCAAGGTCATCAGCATCCAGATACCGCCCTTGCGCAAGCGCAAAGAAGATATCCCGCTCCTGGCCGATCATTTCCGTTTGCGCTTTGCCCAGGAAACCAACAAGGAAATCGGCTCCATAAGCAGGGAAGCCCTGGACGAAATGATGCTCTACGACTGGCCGGGCAATATCCGGGAACTGGAAAACGCCATTGAACGGGCAGTGGTGGTCGGCAAGTCCCGATCAATCCAGCCCCAGGACCTGCCCATTTTTAGTAGCGCCCAGTCCAGAGGACCCCAGGATCTCAGCCTGCGGGAAATGGAGAAGGAGCACATTGCCTCCATCCTGGAACAGACCAACTGGAACATCAAAAAGTCGGCCGAGATTCTGGGCATCGATCGCTCCACATTGTACCACAAGCTCAAACGCTACGGTCTGAGCAAGACGTAATCGGCTCTTGGCCCCAGGAGGTGGAAGTGCATGCATAAGAGTTTGCAGTTTATCCTGGGTGCTGAGGGGAGCTTGCGCCCATATATTCCTCATTTCGGCTAGACATCTACAGCCATGCATGCCCAAATCCTGGTCACCTCCATATCCTCGCCGCCGCCCTCCATCCTGGAACCCGTCCGGCTGGCTGTAAGCCAGGCCTTCGGACTGGCCGCTTCAACTGCCCCTTTGCTGCACGACATTGAGTTCGCCTACCACTTCAGCCGCAATCAATATCACTCCACAGCCATCCTTGCCGCCCTGGACCAAGCCGCTACGAACCAGTGGCTCAAGATCCTGGCCTTGACTGATGTGGACCTGTTCATCCCCATCCTGACCCATGTCTTCGGCGAAGCCCAAATGGGCGGCCGGGCGGCCATGCTCTCCATGTATCGGCTGGCAGACGGGCTGCCGGATGCTGGGTCCGGTTCCATTTTCAGCCAGCGGATCGTCAAGGAAGCCCTGCATGAACTGGGACATACCTTTCACCTTAAGCATTGTCCGGATCCAGCCTGTATCATGCACTACTGCCGAAGGATCAAGGATGTTGACCACAAGGACCAATCGTTTTGCCGCTACTGCCGTATCCTGCTGGATGAAGAAATCGCCCGCCTTGCGCGCCGGTAGCCGGTGGCTGGCGTGCTCGAGCCACTAATGAAGTGTTGTAGTTTACGAATTGGCCGTTGTCGTTTCCTACACCTGCCCTGCTCACTCAAATCACCGTTTATATTGAACAATATCCCTATTGCTTTCCTTGCTCCTTCCTCCCTTGTAGAAAAAAACCACAGAGCCTCCGTGCTGTCGATCCGCGGCACCAAGTCCTCGCTTCGCTGAGCAGATCCCAAAATCCCCGGCCCATCAACTTCCTCCTCTCCTCGTTTCCCTTTCCTGGATATGTGGCCCGCCTTTTGCCTCTAGAAAAAGTAAAGGCAGAGAGATCCTTTGCGCCCAGACTCGCTCATGATGACAAAAGAATGGCGCCCCGCAGGATAGTTCTGATGCCCCTCTTGTCATTCTGAAGGAGTAAACCGACTGAAGAATCTATGGCGTTGAGCATACATGCCTACGGGGGCTTGCCCTGACCAAGCATATAAAACTGCTGTAAGGAGGCTGTTATGATGAGCATGATCAACCAGAACTTCCCAGGCTACGGTTCTACTTCCGCCCGGACCAGGAAGCGGGATCCCCAACAACAAACCGGAATTGATACCGTTCTGGGCGGACAGATCTGGCGCGTGCAGCCGGATGAACAGGCCAAGGCCGCCCACCCCTGCTTGTGGATGCAGACCGGCGTGGTCTCTTTCAAGCCGTGCACAAACTTCTACGACTGCACCACCTGCTCGTACGACCGGGCCATGCGAAAAAAGGCGGCGACCGGAAAAGCCATGACCTGGCAAGAAGCCATGCGCCGCAGATCGGACAAGGAACGCCTCTGCCGCCACAGCCTGACCGGGCGGGTCGGCCGGCGAAGCTGCCCCTACAACTACGAATGCAGCCATTGCGATTTTGATCAGTACGTGGAGGAGGTCTTATCAGCAGTCAGCGTGGACCGGCCGGAGACAATGCATCAGGTCAAGGGCTTTCAAATCCCGGAGGGATATCTGTTCCATATGGGCCATACCTGGGCCAGAGTGGAAAGCGGCGGGTGCATCCGGGTGGGCATGGATGATTTCGCCCTCAAGGTCCTGGGGGCCTTCGACCGCTTTGATCTTCCAGTCATGGGCAAGGTGGTGGAACAAGCCGAGCCGGCTTGGGGGTTGGCCCGGGACAACCATGAAGCTGAGGCCCTGTCCCCGGTGGAAGGGATCATTATGGATGTCAACCAGCAGGTCAGAGACAAGCCGGGAATGGCTTTTGAGCGGCCCTATGAGGACGGCTGGCTGATGCTTGTTCGGCACAATGATATCAAGTCCATGCTCAAACGGCTCATGGATGAAGAACAGTCTCTGAACTGGCTGAGCGAAGAAGTGGCCACCCTGGAACATATGATTGAAGAGGTGCATGGGCCATTAGCCGCAGACGGCGGATTGCTGCAGCCCGATGTGTACGGGAATTGCCCTGAACTGGGCTGGAACAGTCTGACCAAGACCTTTCTCCGGTCCTGACCCGAAAAGCATCGTGATCCGAACAACCAGCCGTTATACGGTGTGTTCAAGAGGAGATCGGCCATGCTCTCATTCCCGGCGGTAGAACAACAGGCGGGGGGCCCGGCTCCCCGCCCCTGCTACTGGGCTCAGGCCCAAGTGGTCAGACACAAGGCCTGTACCCGGGAATTCCAGTGTCAGAGCTGTCCTTT
Source organism: Desulfovermiculus halophilus DSM 18834 (assembly GCF_000620765.1). Lineage (NCBI taxonomy): Bacteria > Pseudomonadati > Thermodesulfobacteriota > Desulfovibrionia > Desulfovibrionales > Desulfohalobiaceae > Desulfovermiculus > Desulfovermiculus halophilus. Next base: position 81,902 of record NZ_JIAK01000006.1, on the reverse strand, counting down.
CGACCGGGCCTTACGCAAGCAGGCGGCGGTCAATGCCGCACGCAAACCGAAGGGGGAGCCCCGGCTCAAGGACAGGATCGAGACCTGGCAGGACAAGCTCAGGCAGCTCCCGGCCCTGCAACGGCCGTGTATTCATACCATGCGCGGAGAGATCACCTTCCGCCCGTGCACGGAAAACTATTTATGCGCCGAATGCAGCTTCCACCAGTATTTTCAAGACATCTACAGCGTGCACACCGTGCTCTCCCCCATTGATCTCCTGGAGTGCCGAGGGTTCCATATCCCGCAAGGATACTATCTGCATCCCGGACACGCCTGGGTCAAGCTGGAGAGCGAGGATACAGTCCGCATCGGCCTGGACCAGTTTGCCCTCAAGATCTTGGGACCGCTGGACTGTATAGATATCCCGGTCCTGGGCAAGCGCCTGACTCAGGATCAGCCGGGGTTCATCCTGCATCGGGAGGGGCACTCGATTGCTGTTCTGTCTCCGGTAAGCGGGGTGATCACCGATGTCCAGACCGAGCTGGGCGAACATCCTGCTCCGGCCTTGGACGACCCGTACGGGCAAGGGTGGCTGGTCCGGGTCAAGGCCTCTGATCTGCGCCGGGAACTTCCGGGCCTGATCTTAGGCATGGAGAGCGAGGACTTTCTGAGCCAGTCGGTGAACCGCGTCTTTTCCCTGCTCGAGGAAAAATACGGCCCCCTGGCTGCTGACGGCGGAGACTTGGCCCCGGACCTTGCCGGCCAGCTCCCGGAGATGAGCTGGGAGAAACTGGCCGAGGCAGTCCTTCGGCCGTAGAGTTGTCCTGCTCCCAAGGGGCGAATGATTATTCGCCCCTACACACCCTCCCCAAATCCAGGCACCATTCAGCGGGCATTCCGTCTTCCACCGACCACTGTCTTCCGACTACCGGCTACCGATCTCTGGCCACTGACTTCTGACCTCTGCCTTCTGACTTCTGACGTCTGGCCCCCTCCCCGGGTACCGCCCACTACTCTTCTCTCCGTCCCCCCTTGAGGGGGGCTCGGGGGGTGTTTCTTCTTTACCCCCTGGATCACTTCTCCGTTCTGCTCCAAGAGGGCGAATGATTATTCGCCCCTACACACCCTCCCCAAATCCAGGCACCATTCCGCGGGCATTCCGTCTTCCACCGACCACTGTCTTCCGACTACCGGCTACCGATCTCTGGCCTCTGACCTCCGCCCCCCGGCTACTGCCCACTACTCTTCTCCCAGTCCCCCCTTGAGGGGGGCTTGGGGGGTGTCTCTTCTTTCTGTCCTCTGATCTCTGATCTCTGACCTCTGACCTCTGACCTCTATCCTCTGTCTTCCGTCGGCAGCACAATCTCAAATGTGCTGCCCTCTCCCTTTGTACTCTGGACCCTGATCGATCCGCCCAGGTCATCCAGGATGCCCTTGACAATGGGCAGTCCCAGTCCACTCCCGGTAATAAACCGCGTCTTCTCGTCCTTTATCCGGTAGAAGCGCTCGAAAATCCTGTCCTGCTCCTCCTCATCGATCCCGTATCCATTGTCAGCCACCAGAAGGACCAGCTTCCCCGGCTGATCAGCCTTTAGGGTCACATCCACCCGCCCCTGCTGCGGGGTGTACTTCAGGGCGTTGGAAATAACGTTGGTGAACACGGACTCCAGGGCCTTGGGGTCGGCCCGCACCGGGGCCGCTTGTTTGGAGGGCAGATACAGATTCAGCTCCTGGTCCTTTCCTTGAGCCTGGTCCCGCAGGTAGCCGATCAACCGGGTCAGAAGATCTTCCACCTGTACATCGTCCACGTTCTGATAGGCCGCACCAGCCTCCAGCTTGGACAGATCCAGGAGGTCCTCCACCAAGTTGATCAGTCCCTTGGTCCGCTCCTGCACCCTGGACAGGATACGCTGATCCTGAATCAGACCCTCCTGTTCCAACAGGTCCTGAATGACCATGGCCATCTGTTCATGGATCGTGGACAAGGGCGAACGCAGCTCATGGGAGACCTTGGCCACAAACTCCGACTTCAACCGGTCCAGCTTCCTGATGGCCGAGATATCCACAAAAACCACCACCGACCCATGATGCTCACCGTGATCGCCCCGAATGGGCCGGGCTTTAACCAGAAGGGTTACCTCCCTGCCCATATCCAGCTCGCAGGTCGAAACCTCTCCCGAATCAGGCCCCTGGCCCACACTGGTCACAAAGGAGCACAGGTCCTGATCCGGAACGTAGGAGGCCACGGCCTGACCGATCTCACAATCCTGGTCCAGGCCCAGCTGCTCTCGAACAGCCTGGTTCATGAGCACCACCTGCCCCTGGCTGTTGGTAACCATGACCCCATTGGGCATGGCCTCGACAATGCTCCTGGTCCGGCTCTTTTCCGTGGCCAGATCAAACAGGGTGTTTCGCCGCTCTTCTTCCAGGCGCTCTGTCTCCCGGGTCAGATACAGCTTGTCCAGGGCCCTTTTGATCACCAGGCGCAGCTGTTCAGCCTCAAAGGGCTTGGGGATGAAGTCGTAGGCCCCCTGCTTCATGGCCTCAATTGCGGTCTCAATGGTCGCATACCCGGTAATGATGATGACCAGAATGGAATCGTCTATTTCCCGGATCCGCTGATGGACCTCCATGCCGTCCATGCCGGGCATCTTGAGGTCCAAGAGAATGATATCCACCTTATCCCGGTCCAGGAGGCCGAGGCACTCCTGTCCATTGGCCGCCATAAGCACCTTGCAGTCTATCCTGGTCAGGATGCGTTCCACAGCCAGTCGAATGCTGTCTTCGTCATCCACCACCATGATCGTGGGCTGCCATCCATCACTCATCGCATCCCTCCTCAGCCTGGGCCTGCAGGGGCAGCTCTATCCAAAAGGTGACCCCGCCCTGGGGCTCGTTTCTGGCCCCCAACTGACCTCCGTGATTGCTGACTATGCGGTAGGCCACCGAGAGGCCGAGACCGGTGCCCTTGCCCTCTTCCTTGGTGGTGAAAAAGGGATCGAAGATATTGGCCAGGACATCGTCCCCAATCCCCGGGCCGGTATCGGTGAAGGTGAGCAGGACCTTGTCTTCGCCTTGTCTGGCCGTGGCAACGCTCAGTTGTCCTTCGCCCTCCATGGCTTCAGCCGCATTGAGCACGATGTTCATGAACACATGACTCATCTGCTGCAAATCGCAAGGCACGAATGGGAGTTGGGGATCAAAACGGCGTTCAATGGTAATATTTTGAAAGATGGCGTGTTTTTCCAAGAGAAACAGGGTCCTGTCTATGGCCTTGTTCATATCCTGCAGTTTGGTCTTATACGTTGACTGCCGGGCGAACTCCAGAAGCTCTTTGACCGTATCCCGGCAGCGCTGGGCATCATCCATGATCCTCCGTAGATCCTGCTTCGCCCCTTCTTCCAGATCGTACTCCTCCATCAAGAGCTGAGCAAAGAGGCTGATGCCCCCCAAGGGGTTGTTGATCTGGTGGGCCACACCCGCCGCCAGCTTGCCCAGGGCGGCCATCTTCGAAGACTGAAACAACTGGATTCTGGTTTCCTCCAGCTCCTGCTCCATCTTGATGGTTTCCCGCAGATCGTGAAAAAAGCCGATGGTGGCCACTTCCTGACCGTGTTCATAGATAATGGAGGCGTCCAGGCTTATGGGGATGGTCGTTTTGTCCTTGGCCACCGCGGTCACCTGCCAGCCTTTCAGTTTTCCCGGCCCTCCCAGCTCATCGCTGCGCAGCCTGCGCATGACGTCTTTGGCTCCATCGCCGGGATAGATGTCCCGAATATCCAGACTGCGCAGGGCCTCTTCCCTGGAGTAGCCCAGGATCTCGGATGCAGCATCGTTGAACACAAGAATGGAGCCGGTCATATCCGCGGCAATCACCGCATCCACGGAGCTCATGATCAGATTGTGCAAAAAGGCATTGGACCTGGTCAGCTTCCGTTCCAGGCGACCCATCTTGGGGGGATCAAAATCCAGACGAACCACCCCTTCCATGTGCCCGCCGGCGAACATCCCATAACAGGTTCCCCCGTCTTCGAGGTCAAGCCCGGCCTGGGGACCTCCCGCTTCCGAGGTCTCGCAGACCCGTCCCAGCACTGGACAGGCCTCCATATGCTTGCACGGCCCGATAGACAGCTCATGGCACAAACGACCCACCATGTCCTGGCCGTACTTTTCTTTGGCATAGTCATTCGCCGCCAGAATCCGAAAATCCGGAGATATAACCACAAGCTCCCGCTGGAGGGAATTGATGGCCTCCAGAAGATACCGTTCTTCTTTTTGAGTCTGCATACCTCCCCCTTGGTACGGGTTCGGTTTCGGAACCCCGGGGTACTGCCCGGTCCGCACCTGAAAAATCACGGGACCACGGGCCGCGTGTTTTCTGTTCCCCTGTTCCCCTTGCTGGGCTGGGGTGTTTCTCCTTCCTGTCCTCTGCCTTCTTCCGCTCTTCTGCTCCAAGAGAGCGAATGATTATTCGCCCCTCCAACCTATCCGCCGAATCCAGGCTCTAATCCCAGGCATTCCGTCTTCCACCGTCCACTGCCCACCGACCACTGTCTTCCGACCACCGACTTCCGATCTCTGTCCTCTGACCACCGGCTACTGCCCACTACTCTTCTCCCCGTCCCCCCTTGAGGGGGGGGTTCGGGGGGTGTTTCTCTTTGCCTCCTGGATCACTTCTCCGCTCTGCTCCAAGAGGGCGAATGATTATTCGCCCCTACAACCTATCTGCCGAATCCAGGCTCTAATCCCAGGCATTCCGTCTTCCACCGTCCACTGCCCACCGACCACTGTCTTCTGACCTCTGATCTCTGACCTCTGACCTCTGTCTTCTATCTACCGCCCTCCGGCCACGGCCCGCTGACACGTCCCCTGCACCCGGTCAATGAACTGGATGTTGGTGAATTTGCCCTTGGCTTGTTCCTCGGCAAAGATGCGCTCCCCTTCGGCCCGGCACCGTTCGCATCCCAGACGGGGTATCTCCAGCCCCAGGCAGTTCTTTGTCTTGCTGGACGAGGTTTCCACCCGAAGCAGCCCCGGGCAGTGATCACAGTCAAGCAGGAATTCCCGCTGCCGCTCGGTAATAAACGAGGTGTCGTAGAAGACCTCCTTGGACCGGATAAAGTAGTCCCCCTGCTTTTCCCTGCTCATATGGGCGGTGGGCGGGCTGAAGTATCCATCCAGGGCGGCCATGGACATCTTTTTGATATACTCGGTGATCCGCTGTTCCTGACGGATCGCATCCGGATCATAATCCGGCTCGCGCACGCTGCTGTAGTCCAGACCGGCCATGGCCAGGGCGATGCCCAGATTCACGTAGGGCAGGGCCCCCTGAATGGAATACCCGCCTTCCAAAACCGCTATGTCCGGATTCAGCAGCTGATTCAGCCGGGCATATCCCTGGGCGGATACATTCATGTTGGTGATCGGATCGGAGAAATGATTGTCCTGTCCCGCGGAGTTGATGATCAGCTCCGGCTTGAAATCCTCTAGTATAGGCAGGACCACGTTTTCGATCACGTACAGCATCCCTTCGTCCGAAGAGGCCGGGGGCAGGGGAATGTTGATGGTTTTCCCCAGGGCCTTGGGCCCGCCAAGCTCTCCGGGAAAGCCGGTTCCGGGAAACAGGGTCCTTCCGTCTTGATGAATGGAGATGTACAGGGTCTCCGGATCATGCCAGTATATATCCTGGGTCCCGTCCCCGTGATGGCAATCGGTGTCCACGATGGCCACCCGGCCCACCCCATAGTGCCGGCGCAGGTTCTCAACCATGATCGCTTCCATATTCACGTTGCAGAACCCGCGTCCTCCGTGGACCACCTTCATGGCGTGATGTCCCGGAGGCCGAACCAGGGCAAAGGTCTTGTCCTCTTCATTTTCCATAACCAGCTGTCCGGACTTGATGGCCCCTCCAGCGGAGATCAGATGCGAGTTGGTCAGGTTGGAGGCGGTGTCCGGAAAGCAGAAATGCACTCTCCGGATATCCTCCAGCTCGGCCACATCCGGCTTATACTCCCGGATTCCCGGAATATCGAACAGCCCTTCTTCCTTCAGCTGATCCATGGTGTACAGCAGGCGTTCCTGCCGTTCCGGATGCGTGGGCGAAATGGCCCAGTCAAAGGCCGGGAAAAAGACAATCCCCAGCCGGTTTACTGCTCTTTGCATAGGCACCTCACTGCATGCTGATAATCCGGGGAGATGCCGGGCTTAATCTGGCATTTGACCCGCAAATCCTGCCCCACATGATAGACATCCTTGACCATATTCATAGCGCTCTCTTCCACCACCTCCACTTCGGATTGGGGCACCCGCCAGTCAAGATGATTGGTCAGATAGGTACACAGATGGCGGACCACGTCGTCCCGGGCCTGGGTCAGGGCGTACTGGTCGCCCACCCGTTCGTTGATGCCCAAAACCGGTATATTCATGGTCCGTTTTTCCGTGTCCGCAAAAAGCTCAGCCTGCATTGTCGGCCTGGCCAGAGCCGCGCCCAGGGCATTGGCCACCGCATAGTTGTCCGGGACCACCACCGGGAGCCCGAAGGCCTGGCTGACAAACGGAGCCATGACCTGGGCCGGCCCGCCCATAAGATAAATGCGCTTGGGAACGATCTGCCTGTACTCCAGGAACTCATGCACCGTATACACCGGCCGTTCGTTTATCTCCGCCAGCATGTCCAGGGTCTCTTGCTTTAAGACCCGGCAGAACTCATGGATGACCTGCCAGGACACATGACCGGAGCTCCAGCCCAGCTCCCGACCCAGGGTCTCCATTCCCTGGTCCGAGGCCTGGGTCTGGCCATAGGCATATTGTTTGGCGCAGTTCAGGGCATCCACCAGAGTGGGATAGGTCCCTCCCTGAGCCATGCACGGGCCCATCCGCTTGGGACCAACGCACACCCCCCCTTGGTCGGCAGACACAGCAGAATCTCCGCCCAAGGGGATGGATTTGGTCTTCATGGCCCGGACCAGGGTGGGCCGATGAGCAAGCTCCACGCTCTCCGCCTCGATCAAGGGATCCCCGTCGGCAAAAACCGCTACGTCAGTGGTTGTGCCTCCCATATCCAGCAGGATGGCGTCCGACTCAATGGGACACAGGGCCATGATCCCCATGACGCTGGCCGAGGGCCCGGAAAAGATGCTCTCCACAGGCGTTTGCCGGGCCTGGGTGAAGGTCATGGTCCCCCCATCGGCCTTGAGAATATTCACATGCGGGGGGTGCAGACCAAAATCCGCGAGGCTGTCGGCCACAGAGTTGGCAAAGTCGTTGAAAATAGGCCAAATGGCACTGTTGTAGTATGAGGTGGCTATCCGGCGGGGAAAGTTGAGCTGCCCGGACAGGGTATGCCCCAGGGTCAAAAAGGTGCACTCATTTCCCAAAAGCTCAGCCAGCTGATTCTCATGAGCCGGATTGCGGGGAGAAAACTTGCCCACCAGAGAAAAAATGCGCACCCCGCGCTGAATGTATTCCGCAATCTTGGACCTGGCCATCTCCAGGTCCAAAGGCTTGAGCTCGGTTCCCCGGTGGTCCAGCCCGCCGGGGACAACTGAATAGCAGGATCCTATTCTGAAATGCTCCGGGTCGATCCCCGGACCGGCGGAAACCAGCACCCCGACCTCCTCCAAATCGCCCTGAACAATGGCGTTGGTACACAAGGTGGTGCTCAGGTTAAACCGCTTGACCTTTGTCCCGTCCTGGTCTTTGATCACCTCGGCCAGAGCGGAGCGGACCGAAGCCAACAGGTTGTCGTGCTGAGTCGTCACTTTGGCTGAGGCCAACAGCCCGTCTTTATTCAAAAGAACCGCATCGGTGTGGGTTCCTCCAACATCAATGCCCAGGATCATACACCCCCCTCCATACCGCTGTACGCGATGCATTCATAGATAGTACCGGCTGACCGTAATCTCCACTGTCTTCAAACGTATCCGATCCGCTGCCGCCCAGACCCGCACCAAACGGCTCGATCCCGGCCCTCGATTGGGGTGCTCTCCATTCCAGGACGGCCCCAGAGCCGCATCCCGGTCTCGGCTCCCCGTTGCCAGATACGTGGACCACAAGTATAGTTGTCTCTCTGTCGGGATTTCTCTCTATCTTATTTAAAAAAATGTATCTGTTTTATTGTTCAAACGTCAAGGCGTAACCCGTTTCTTCGACTGCAATCAAGGAGGAATCATGCCTCAAGTGGCTGTTTTTATGGGCAGTGCATCGGACAAGGATACCATGCAGGCCTGTTCCGGAGTCCTGGACCAGCTCAGCATTGAGTACCAGATGACCGTAACCTCCGCCCACCGCACCCCGGAGCGGACCAAACGCCTGGTTCAGGAGCTGGAAGCCGAGGGCTGCCAGGTGTTTATCTGCGGCGCCGGATTGGCGGCCCACCTGGCCGGAGCAGTGGCCGCATCCACTGCCAAGCCTGTCCTGGGCATCCCTTTGAACGCCTCATCACTCGGAGGTATGGATGCCCTGCTGTCCACGGTGCAGATGCCGCCCGGCTTCCCGGTGGCCACCCTGGCCCTGGACAAGGTGGGGGCCAAGAATGCAGCTTGGCTGGCGGCCCAGATCCTGGCCCTGCGGGACAGTGATCTCGCCGCCCGCATCCAAAAGGCCCGGGAAGAGATGAAGGACAAAGTGGAGCAGGACGCCGCCGGCCTGTAGGCCGAACCTCTCAAGCCATGGAGCAAAACCCAGCATGAGCGCATCCGTGAACGTCAACGTCCGCTATATGCACCCAGTCTGGTCCGAGTCCGCCTTGACCTACAGCACCCAGGATTCTGTGGGTCTGGACCTGCGGGCCTGCTTCGATCAGGCCGCCCTGACCCTCAAGCCCGGCAGGCGGCAGGCGATACCGGCCGGAGTGGCCATAGAGATCCTGACTCCCGGGATCGCCGGATTCATCTTTTCCCGCAGCGGACTGGGGACCAAGGAAGGACTGGTGGTCAGTCAGGGGGTGGGAGTCATCGACCCGGACTACAGGGGGGAAATCATCGTTTCCCTGCGCAACACCTCCCGGACCGAGCGGACCATTGACCAGGGCCAGCGCATAGCCCAGCTCCTGTTCCTCCCCGCCTTTCAGGCCCGGTTGTTTGCCGTGGACCAGCTGTCCGAGACATCCCGGGGCCAAGGCGGATTCGGCCACACCGGGCATTAAGCCGGAGAATGAACAGTCAGGCCCTGCCTCAAGCCGGCATGGAATTGACAACCCGCGGGTTTTGGGACAGAGTTCTCTGCCATTCTGCACAAAGCATATGCATCATCGACTCTGTCGATCGTCCAGCGTGTGAGCATGCGTCAGATCACCGAGCACAGAAAACAACGGATCCGGGACGTCCTCAGCCGGCGCCAGCCGGACCTTACCCTGGTCATGGACAACATCCACGACCCGCACAATGTCTCGGCTGTGCTTCGCAGCTGCGACGCCTTTGGGGTACAAAGCGTCCACCTGTACTACACCAGGGAAGAGTTTCCCCGTCCGGGACGAAAAAGCTCGGCCTCAGCCAGCAAATGGGTGGACCTGCACAGGCATACCAGCTCTGAAGAGCTGGCCGGGGCGCTTCGCTCCCGCTCTATGTCCATCCTCGGGGCCAGGTTCAGCCCCCAAGCCGTCCCTGTCCACACCCAGGACCTTGCCCGACCCACGGCTATTGTCCTGGGCAATGAACACCAGGGGGTCAGTCCGGAGCTGGTTCCCCTCCTGGACGGTGAGGTGTACATCCCGATGCAGGGAATGGTGGAAAGCCTCAATGTCTCGGTAGCCGGAGCTGTCATGCTCTATGAGTCCTGGCGGCAGCGGAATCAGCAGGGTATGTACGACCAGCCGGCCCTTGCTCCGGCGGATCTGGGCCGGCTCTTTGCCCAATGGGCACAAAAGTGATACCCGAAGTCACGAACTGTGCAGCTTCTGCCAGTTCCATCCAGCATTGATGCTGTGCGGTAGGCGCACCAACCCGAGGGAATTCATATGCCCGGCAATACTTTCGGCACCATGTTTCGGCTGACTACCTTTGGCGAGTCCCATGGACCCAGCCTGGGCGGGGTCATCGATGGCTGTCCGGCGGGACTCCCGCTGACCGAAGAAGACATTCAGCTCGAGCTGGACAAGCGCAAGCCCGGACAGGGGCTGTCCACATCCTCCAGAAAGGAAGGAGACCAGATCCAGATCCTGTCCGGAATCTTTGAAGGACGGACAACCGGGACATCCATCGGCTTTCTGGTTCCCAACCAGGATCAGCAGTCCAGGGACTACGATCACCTGCGCACCCTGTACCGCCCGGGCCACGCCGACTTCAGCTACCGGCAGAAATACGGTCTCCGGGATCACCGGGGAGGGGGCCGGGCCTCGGCCCGGGAGACGGTCTGCCGGGTCGCCGGCGGGGCTGTGGCCCAGCGTCTGCTCCAGGCATACGGCGTGGACATCCTGGCCTACACCCGGGAGCTGGGCGGGATTCAAGCTGAGGTCATCTCCCCGGAAGAAGCCAGGAACCGGCCGTATTTCGCTCCTGATCCTTCTGTTCTCGAACTGTGGCAGAACAAGGTGGAAGAGGTGCGCAAAATGGGGGACAGTCTGGGGGGCATCGTTGAGATCGCCGCCATGAACGTACCCCCCGGCTTGGGCGAGCCGGTGTTCGATAAGCTGGATGCCAGACTGAGCTACGCCATGATGGGCGTGGGGGCGGTCAAAGCGGTGGAAATAGGCGCCGGACGCGATGCGGCCGAACTCATGGGCAGCCAGAATAACGATCCCCTGCGGCGGGAAGGATTCACCAAGAACGACGCCGGAGGGATGCTTGGCGGCATATCCACAGGACAGCCGATCATTGCCCGGGCCACGGTCAAGCCGATCCCATCCATCGCCCTCCCCCAGCAGACCCTCAACGAACAGGGCGAAGAAATCACCTTCACCACCAAAGGCCGGCACGATGTCAGCGCCATCCCCAGAATCATCCCCGTGCTCAAGGCCATGGTCAGCCTGGTCCTGGCCGATATGCTGCTCATGCACCAGAGCAGCAGGTTGCACCAATAACTGGCACGGAATCGGGAGTCGGTGGTCGGTAGCCGGCAGTCGGTAGCCTGTAGTCGGTAGTCAGTGGTCCGTGGTCCGTGGCCGGCCACTGTCTTCTGTCCTCTTACTTCTGACATCCGACCACTGACCACCGACTTCTGCTCTCTCCGCTTTGCCACGGATCCCACTACAGGCTATCTTCCAACAGCCATAGACCGCAGAAATTCAGGACAATGACCACCATCCCCAACCGCCCCCTGACCCACGCTGCCCACACCACCCCGGCCGCTGAGCACGCCGGTTCCATCTGGCGTCTGGCCTGGCCCCAGACCCTGATGATGTTCTTTCACTTCCTGATCGGGTTTGCTGACGTCTATGTGGCCGGCCAGATCGGGGACAATGTGCAGGCCGCCCTGGGCATGATCACCCAAATCCTGCTCTTTTTTCTGATCATCGCCATTGCCCTGGCCAACGGGTCGGTATCCGCGGTCAGCCAATCCCTCGGTGCAGGAAAGACAGTGCGGGCGGTGCGCTACATCAACATGGTCATGGGCCTGGTTCTGGTCGCGAGCCTGCTCCTTTCCGTCCTGGCCTATCCCCTGCGCGGCCTCCTTCTGGATCTTTTGCGCACCCCGGAATCCATCCGCGTGCTGGCCAGCGAGTTCCTGGCCATCTACCTCTGTCTCTTGCCGGTCTACTACCTGCTCGTGGCCAGCAATGCGGTATTTCGAGCCCAGAAGAAGGTGCACATCCCGCTATTGTCCATGATTCTGGTCACTGGATTAAACGCCTTCTCCGACTTCGGGCTGTGCTTCGGTCTGTTCGGCCTGCCCCGCCTCGGGGCAATAGGTCTGGCCTGGGCCACCTTGATTTCAGTCAGCTGCGGATGCCTGTTCAACTGCCTGCTGCTGCTCAAGCGCGGATGGATTCAGCCCTCGGCATTCCCTCCCCTGCGCTGGATGAAATCTGCGCTGCCCTATCTGTGGATGGTGGCCTGGCCCGCCGGACTGATGCAGACCCTGTGGCAGACCGCCTATCTGGTGCTGTTCGCCATCACCGCCAGCCTCCCCCGGGGCGAGGTCGTTGCCATGGCCGCTCTGGCTGCCGGAATCCGGATCGAATCCATTCTGTTTCTCCCCGCATTCGCCTTCAATATGACCGCCTCCATCCTGGTCGGTCATGCCCTGGGCCAGATCGATCCCCCTCAGGCTAAGCGGATCGGAACCATGACCTGGGCCCTGGGCTGTCTTCTGGTCTCGGCCATGGGAATCGGGGTCTGGTTGATGGTGGATCCGGTGGCCGGACTGCTGACCACCAAGACACAGGTCCAGCAGGAGATCGCCAGCTATCTGCACTTCAATGTCGCGGCCATCCCTTTTACTGCGACCAGCATGATCCTGGGCGGGGTTTTTCTCGGGGCCGGGGCCACCAGGTACACCATGATGGCCATCGGGGGAACGGTTTGGTGCGTTCGTCTCCCCTTGGCCTTTATCCTCGGGCACCTGGTTCTGGGCCGGGCTTCAGGGATCTGGGCCGCGATGTTCATCTCTCAGTTCATCCAGTCCCTGCTTATGGCCTGGATCTTCTTCCGCCGGGACTGGACCCGGTTCAGCATGCAGGCCATGAAACACAAAAACAGCCAGTCAAGCACGCATTCCTGACCCTGGAATGCGTGTCAATAAGGAGCGTAACATGACCCTGACCTTTCATCCCCTGTCTCTGGACAGACAAACGGAATACAAGAACAGACTCAGTCAATGCCCGCAGATCAGCTCTGACTACAGCTTCGTCAACCTCTGGGCCTGGAGAGACATCTACGCCCTGGAATGGGCCTGGACCGACTCCCTGGTCTGCATCCGCCAAAACAAGCCCCATCGCCAGTACTGGGCCCCGGTGGGCCCCTGGCAGGAGCAGGATTGGAGCCTGGTCCGCTCCCAGCTTCCAGAGGGCCCCCTGGAGCTGATCCGGATTCCCAGCCGACTGGCCGATATCCTTGCCCCCCAGCTTGCCTCCAGGGTCAACCTCCAGCCTGCTCCGGACCATTTCGACTATGTGTACAATGTTCAGGAGCTTATCGAGCTGCGCGGAAACCGGTTCCACAAGAAAAAGAACCTCCTGAACCAATTCAAGCGCACCTTTGACTCCACCTACATCCCCTTGACCGTAGAAGCAGTGGAAAAGGCCCTGACCCTGCAGACGGAATGGTGCTTGTGGAGGGACTGCGAAGATTCCACCACCCTGGAGGCCGAAAACAGAGCGATCTTGAATACATTTGAAGACTGGAGCAAGCTGGAAGACGTTTTCGGAGGCGGGCTCCTGGTGGACGGGAACATGATCGCCTATACCGTGGCCGAGCCCCTGGATGAGCAGACAGTGGTCATCCATTTTGAAAAGGGCTGCCCCAACCACAAAGGCGCGTACCAGGCAATCAATCAGATGTTTTTGGCCAACTCCGCCTCCCGGTTCACCTATGTCAACCGGGAGCAGGACCTGGGCGATCCCGGCCTGCGCAAGGCCAAGGAATCCTACAATCCGGTGGCCTATATCCAGAAATACAGCGGAACCATGGACTGATCCACGGGGAACGGGGGAGGACAGAGATCAGAGATCAGTAGACAGTGGTCAGTGGTCGGTGGGCAGTGGACGGAAGTCGGTGGACCGTGGACGGAAGACGGTAGTCAGCCTCCGGCCTGGGGAGAGGACAGAAAAAGAAACACCCCCAAGGCCCCCTCAAGGGGGGACGGAGAGGGGCAGTGGTCGGTGGTCGGTAAAAGGGAGTCAGAAGTCTGGTCAAGCCAAGGAATTGGCTTGTAGGGGCGAATGATCATTCGCCCTCTTCCGACAGCCTGGCTATATATTTCATACCCGGTACTGAGCGCATACTGTCCCCCCTTGAGGGGGGAATCCAAGGGGGGTGTACTCTTGTTCTTTCTACCCTCTGGCTTGGGTCTTTCCAACTCCCTCTTACCGACCTCTGGCTTCTGTCTTCTGTCCTCTGACTTCTGTCCTCTGTCTTCTGTCCTCTACCTTCCTCCGGCCAAGGCCCACAGCTCGTCCGCCTGCCTGAAATGGGCCCCGATGTCCCGGCGCAGATCCAGGCGGTTCCCGTTCTCGTTCTCCCTGGGCACAACCCGGACCCGGCCGGCGTCAAAGGCATTGTAGACCCTGGTCCGCAGGCGCTCCGCCACTTCCCCCCGGCTCTGCCCGGGCTTGACGGTCCCATTGATGTTGACATACGCCACCCGGGTCCCATCCGAGTACAGACCCCGTTCCCGGCTGTACCCCATGCCCGAGGGAACGAGCTGGATATTCTTCTTGGCCAGGCCCTGCAGGTCCAGCTCCACCGGCTCGAACTTGGTCACGCTCCAGGGATAGCCCTTTTGCCCGTCCGGTCCTCCGGGCCCGGTGACCAGCCCCACGCACAAGGCGATCTGATCCTCGCGCACTTCCGGCTTCACCCGGTCCAGCTCGCCGGTGAACATGGCCCGCAGCACAGGCCCCAGATTGCGCATCCTGCGCACCACCGCCTGAAACTCAGGCTCTCCGGGCCGAATATTGATCTCGCAGACCCTGATGCTCACGGGCTTCAGCCCGGAGCCCTCCTCCTGGGCAAAGGAGACAAAACAGCCGGGATAGAGCACACATGGCCTGAGGATGCCCTGGGCCCTCATGGCCTGGATCATCGGCCGGGCGATGTTTTCCTCGACCAGCTCGATCAGCTCCGGGCTCTCGAAGGGATGAGGAGATATTGATCCCATGCCTCCGGTAATCGGATTGTCCGGCCCGGGAGGGCCGGCAAAACGCTCCGGGTAATCCATGGACGTGGGCAGTATGCAAAAGTTTCCGCCGCTGTCCACCAGAATGGTGAAGCTGATCTCCACCCCGGACATCCGGGACTCAATCAGCAGAGGCCAGGGCTGGTTGCGGAACATCTTCTTGTACTCTTTTTTGTAGTCATCCAGGAGCTTTTGATACACATCCTGGATCTCCCATGTATTCAGGACGACTCTGGCCCCTTTCCCCCCGGCGCTGTAGGGAAATTTCAAAACCACTCCGCCGTGCTCGTGAATGCCCTGCAGACAGGTCCGGACCACGGCTTGGGCGTCCCGGGCATCCACCTCCCACCAGGAATCCGCAACCGGAATGCCGGCCTGAGCGCAAAATTCCTTGCATTTGATCTTGTCCGCCTCCAGGAATGCTCCATCCCGTCGTAAGCCGGCGATACGCTCCCCCAATCCGGCCTCCTCCAGCTCATCGACCAGGCCGTCGAACAAGAGGGCTTCGGGCAGGGGCACAAGGTAGTCCAGCTCTCCGGTCTGCATGGCCCGGATCGCTGCCCTGGCATAGGCCTGGACCGAGGTGTCCTCCGCTGGGATGAACTCCACCGGCCAGTTCAGCATATCCGGTTCGGCCAGCCTGGGCATGGAGGACGTGCCCCGGACGACCACGCCCTTGCAGGCAGCTGTTGCGGTCTCGCTTTTGGCTGTTGAAACCACCAGCGCGGAAAGCAGGGTCCGGGCATCCGTGCCGGCAAATCCTATCCTGGTTGTCTGCTCCATTGTCTTCTCCGTGGGATGAGGTCTACGTCCCCGCCTTGTAGACAATGCCCTGCCCGCCGGTCAAGTCGGGAGAGATGAGGTCGGAGGTAAGAGATCAGAAGTCAGTGGTCAGAGGTCAGACGTCAGAGGTCAGACGTCAGTAGGCAGTGGTCAGTGGTCAGTGGTCAGTAGGCAGTGGTCGGTGGAAGGCGGAATGCCCGCGGAATGGTGCCTGGATTTGGGAGGAGGTGTAGGGGCGAATAATCATTCGCCCTCTTGGAGCAGAACGGAGAAGTGATCCAGGGGGCAAAGAGAAACACCCCCCGAGCCCCCCTCAAGGGGGACGGAGAGAAGAGTAGTGGGCAATAGCTGGGGAGGGGGCCAGACGTCGGAGGTCAGACGTCGGAAGTCAGAAGTCAGAGGTCAGAAGTCAGAGGTCAGACGTCAGAGGTCAGACGTCAGTAGGCAGTGGTCAGTGGTCAGTGGTCAGTAGGCAGTGGTCGGTGGAAGGCGGAATGCCCGCGGAATGGTGCCTGGATTTGGGAGGAGGTGTAGGGGCGAATAATCATTCGCCCTCTTGGAGCAGAACGGAGAAGTGATCCAGGGGGCAAAGAGAAACACCCCCGAGCCCCCCTCAAGGGGGGACGGAGAGAAGAGTAGTGGGCAGTAGCCGGGGGCCGGTGGTCGGTGGTCAGACGTCAGTAGGCAGTGGTCAGTGGTCAGTGGCCGGGAGCCGGAACAAGGTGGGCGGGATCGATAGAGAAGAAAAAAAGAGATTTTTAACGTTTTTCAGTGTTTTTTTTCGAATTATTATTCTCTTGCCATTTATACTTGCGCAATAGACGAAATTAGCTGACAATCTCTCAAATTTTCTATTGATTTTCATCACCTAATCACTATTATGCCTCCTGTTAGCACTCACCATCAAGGAGTGCTAACACAGCCTGAAAGCAAACAAACACAATCAATTTTAACGGAACCATTGGAGGCAGAACCTATGAAGCTGAAGCCACTGCACGATCGAGTACTGGTCAAGCGGCTGGAGGAAGAGGAAAAGACCAAGGGCGGGATCATCATCCCGGATACCGCCAAGGAAAAGCCCATCCGGGGTGAAGTCGTGGCCGTAGGTCCCGGCAAAATGAGCGACGACGGAAAGCGCATGGAGATGTCGGTCAAGGTCGGAGACAAGGTTATGTTCAACAAGTACGCCGGCACTGAGATCAAGGTCGAAGGCGAAGAGCATCTGGTCATGCGCGAAGACGACATCGTAGCTATCATCGAATAAGCATACGAGACCCCATTCACCCTGAGATACGCCCTGGAAGGAGGAGCATATGCCAGCAAAAGATATTCATTTCAGCAATCAGGCTCGCAACGAGCTCAAGCGCGGCGTGGACAAGCTCGCCGATGCAGTCAAGGTCACCCTTGGGCCCAAGGGACGCAACGTGGTTATCGACAAGTCCTTCGGCTCTCCGACCATCACCAAGGACGGAGTAACCGTGGCCAAGGAGATCGAGCTTGAGGACAAGTTCGAGAACATGGGCGCCCAGATGGTCAAGGAAGTGGCCAGCAAGACCAGCGATATCGCCGGCGACGGAACCACTACTGCCACCATTCTGGCCCAGACCATTTTTTCCGAGGGCCTGAAGCTGGTCGCGGCCGAAAGAAATCCCATGTCCATCAAGCGGGGCATCGACAAGGCCGTGGAAGCAGTGACCAAGGAGCTGAACAATATTGCCCATACCACCCGGGAAGAAAAGGAAATCGCCCAGGTGGGCACCATCTCGGCCAACAGCGACGCCACCATCGGCAACCTGATCGCCGACGCCATGAGCAAAGTGGGCAAGGAAGGCGTGATCACTGTGGAAGAAGCCAAGGGCCTGGAGAACACCCTGGACATCGTGGAAGGGATGCAGTTCGACCGCGGCTACCTCTCCCCCTACTTTGTGACCAACTCGGAGAAGATGACCGTGGAGCTCGAGGACGCCATGATCCTCATCCACGAGAAAAAGATCTCCAACATGAAGGACCTCCTCCCGGTCCTGGAACAGGTTGCCAAATCCAGCAAGCCGCTGTTGATTATTGCCGAGGATATCGAGGGCGAAGCCCTGGCCACCCTGGTGGTCAACAAGCTCCGGGGCACCCTGCAGGTCAGCGCGGTCAAGGCTCCCGGCTTTGGCGAGCGGCGCAAGGCCATGCTCCAGGACATCGCCGTTTTGACCGGCGGGCAGATGATCTCCGAGGACGTGGGCGTGAAGCTGGAAAATGTGACCGTCAACGAACTGGGCCAGGCCAAACGGATCGTGGTGGACAAGGAAAACACCACCATTGTGGACGGCGCCGGCAAGTCCGAAGACATCAAGTCCCGGATCAAGCAGATCCGCACCGAGATTGAGGAGACCACCTCCGACTATGACCGGGAAAAGCTGCAGGAGCGCCTGGCCAAGATCGTCGGCGGCGTGGCCGTGATCAATGTCGGTGCAGCCACCGAGACCGAGATGAAGGAGAAGAAGGCCCGGGTCGAAGACGCCCTGAACGCCACCCGCGCCGCGGTGGAGGAAGGCATTGTCCCCGGCGGCGGCGTGGCCCTGGTCCGCTGCCTCAAGGGCCTGGACAACGTTAAGCCCGCAGACGAAGACGAGCGGGCCGGGGTGGAGATCATCCGCAAGGCCGTAACCGAGCCTCTGCGCCAGATCTGCGTCAACGCCGGCTTCGAAGGCTCCATCATCGTGGAGAAGGTCAAGACCGAAAAGGACGGCTACGGCTTCAATGCCGCCACCGGCGAGTACGAAGACCTGATCAAGTCCGGGGTCATCGATCCCAAGAAGGTGACCAGGATTGCCTTGCAGAACGCGGCCTCCATCGCCTCCCTGCTTCTGACCACAGAAGCGGCGATTGCCGAAAAGCCCGAAGACAAGGACAAAGGCGGGGGCGGAGCTCCCGGAATGGGCGGAATGGGAGGCATGGGCGGCATGTACTAAGCCGCGCACTCCCTTATCTGGATCATATAAAGGCCGGGGCAAAAGCCCCGGCCTTTTTTTGTGGCTTGAAATTTTGTGCAAATTATGATTATTAACGGAATCGAAGTATCCTAACCCTCCAGCAGTGCAGCTATGTTTTTTTTGGCCCTGAGCAATGGCAAACTCCAAAAATCCACAAGCTATGTCGAAGAACCATATAAACGCTGTCCATGTGGCGTGGAACTGTTTATTCGGATGCACACCCCTCGGCTGGCCACCGGGTGCATCCTGTGCAGACCCGCCGTGTTCAGCGCCACAAAGAACCTTGAGGAGGAGCCCGGCCGGGACATCCCGCGCATCGATCTCCATGCCCTGCATGCAGCCAGTTCCAACCTTAGCTCCAAGGAGGTTTGCGATGTTCAAGAAAAGCGTGATCTGCGTCGTGTCCCTGGCCCTTGCCGCAGTCTTCACCCTCAACACCGGTCAGGCCCAGGCCGCAGAGCGCCAGTTCGTTTCCATTGCCGCCGGCTGGGTCACCGGGGCCTACTTCCCCATGGCTGGAGCCATATCCAGAATTGCATTCAACAACCTCAAAGACGACAACATCAAGGTCACGGCAGAATCCTCCGGGGCTTCGGTGGCCAACGCCAACCTGATTGCCTCCGGCAACACCGACTTTGCCATCCTGCAAAACGATGTTGCCTCCTATGCCTACAACGGCAAGGAAGGCATGTTCGACACCCCGGTCAAGAATCTCTTGGGCTGCGCCTCCCTGTATCCGGAGCATATCCAGATCATCGTCCGCAAAGACTCGGGAATCGAGTCCGTGGCCGACCTCAAGGGCAAACGGGTGGCTGTCGGGCCCATAGGCTCCGGGACCACGGTCAACGCCGAGCAGATCCTCAGCGCGTGGGACATATCCTTTGACGATTTTCAGGCTGAGCAGCTCCAGGCCCGGCAGGCCGCGGACTATATCAAAGACGGCCGTCTGGATGCCGCATTCTTCACCGTGGCTGTGGGCGCGGCGGCCATCAAGGACATCGCCACTGTGGTGGACATCGATGTCCTGGATATTGTCGGCCCCAAGGCCCAGCAGCTGCTGGATGAATACCCGTTCTATACCCAGCAGCCGGTCCCGGCCGGATCGTATCCCGGTCTGGAGGAAGACTCCACCACCATCGCGGTCATGGCCATCATGGCCGCCCGCAAGGAGCTGGATTCTGACCTAGTGTATAAAATCATGAAGGCCATGTACACCAACCTGGACAGGATCAAAGAGGCCCACGCCAAGTTCCAGGACATCAGCGTGGAAAACGCTCTGGACGGAATGACTCTTCCCCTGCATCCAGGAGCGGAAAAATACCTCAAGGAAGTCGCGGTGGTTAAGGAATAAGGGAAGTCGGGGTCGGGGGACAGGAGACAGGAATCAGTGGACGGGAAGAGAGAGTCACAAATCGGGTGAAGCCGAGGATTCGGCTTGTTAGGGACGAATGATTATTCGCCCTCTTCCGGTACCCTGGCTGCATATCTCATATCCCGTACTGAGCGCATACTGTCCCCCCTTGAGGGGGGAATCCAAGGGGGGTGTTCTCTTGTTCTTCCCGACTCCCTCTTATCGACCACTGTCCACTGGCTACTGTCTACTGACGTCTGACTTCTGACGTCTGACGTCTGATCTCTGACTTCTGACTTCTAACCCCAGGCCACTATGACCGGCACACCAAGCAACCCCAGGGATACTTCTCCTCCCCCCGGACCTCAGGAAGGCGGCGGGCAGGAACGGCAATTGACCGCAGGTCCGGCCGTGCATCTGGTCAAGTGGATTGCGGTCTTCATGTCCGTCTTTCAGCTCTACACCGGTTTTTTCGGCGAGCTCTCAGGGGCCAAGCAGCTGTCCATCCACCTGAGCTTTGCCATGCTCCTATGCTATCTGAACTATCCCCTGGTCCGGAAAACCAGCCAGAGCAAAATCCCGGTGTACGATTTCGCATTGGCCCTGTTGGCAGCCGCCGCCTCCTTCTATGTCTACGTCAATTATGAGCACGTCGCCTATTCCGTGGGCAATCCGGCCCTCTACGATCTGATCATCGGGGGAGCGCTCATCGTCTTCATCCTGGAAGCCACCCGGCGCAGCATCTCCCCCATCCTGCCGGTCTTGACCCTCATCTTTCTCTTCTATGCCTATATCGGCCCCCATATCCCGGGAACCCTGGCCCATCGCGGGTTCGGCATCAGCCGGATCATCGACCATGTCTTTATGAGTGGAGAAGGGCTGTGGGGAGTCCCCCTGCGGGTCTCGGCCACATTTGTCTTCCTGTTCGTCCTCTTCGGCGCGTTTTTGGAAAAAATGGGCGCAGGGGATTATCTCATCGATCTGTCCTTTGCCAGTATGGGCAGGTTCAGGGGCGGACCGGCCAAGGCTGCAGTCGTGGCTTCCGGGGCCATGGGCTCAATCTCCGGATCGTCCATCGCCAACACTGTGACCACCGGATCCATGACCATCCCCTTGATGAAAAAAGTGGGTTTTAAACCCCACACCGCTGCCGCCGTGGAGGTGGCCGCCTCCACAAACGGGCAGCTCATGCCCCCGATCATGGGTGCGGCCGCCTTTATCATGGCCGAGCTTCTGGGCATTTCCTATTACGAGGTGGTCACGGCCGCCATTATCCCGGCCCTGCTGTCCTATACGGCCATTTTCTCCATTGTTCACCTGGAGGCGGTCAAGGAAAACATCCGCGGACTGACCAAGGAGGAGACCCCGGCCCTGGGCAAGACCTTTGTCAGCGGACTGTACTATCTCATCCCCCTGGCCGCTCTGCTGTATTTCTTGCTTATCGAGTTCTGGACCCCGACCACTTCGGCCACCTGGTCCATCCTCGTCGCTTTGCCGGTTATTGCGGGCAACAATATCTTCCGTCACTTTGCGGCCTTCCCCAAACGCAAGGGCATCCGCCAGGAAACCAGGGACCTGGCCTACGAAGCGTATACGCACAAGCAAAAAAATTTCTTTATCTACCGGACCAAGGATGAAATCCTGGGAGCCCTGGAATCCGGAGCCCGGAACATGGCTGGCATCGCTGCGGCCTGCGCCTGCTGCGGAATCATCATCGGGGTGATCACCCTCACCGGCCTGGGGCTGAAGATGGCCATGCTGATCTCCGCCGCCGCCGGAAACAGCCTCTTCCTCTCCCTGATCTTCGCCATGTTTGCCTGCATCATCCTGGGCATGGGCCTGCCCACCACCGCCACCTACATCATCATGGCCGCCATGACCGCCCCGGCCATTTCCACCATCAGCCAGAACCTGGGGGCGGAGCTGCCTCTGATCGCCATTCATCTCTTTGTTTTCTACTACGGCATAGTGGCCGACGACACCCCCCCGGTTGGCCTGTGCGCATATGCAGCGTCGGGGATTTCCGGCTCAGACCCCGTGGTCACCGGGTTCAAGAGCTTTCGCCTTGATCTGGCCGCCTTCACCCTGCCCTTTATGTTCATCTACAACCCCAAGCTGCTGATGATCAACACGAGTGCCGCAGAGCTGACCTACATCATCCCCATGTGCATCCTGGGCATGTTCTGCTGGTCGGTGTTTATCCAGGGCTTCTGGCTGGTCAGGACCTACCTCTGGGAACGGTTCATCTATGTCATACTGGCCTTCTTCCTGGTCAACCCGTCAGGAGTGACCCTCTTCGGGGTTCACCTTCCTCATCTGGCAGTCAACACCGCTTCCATCACGATCATGGTTGTGCTCTTTTTCTGGCACAGACAGCGCAGAGAGAGGGAAACGGCGGGCAGTGGGCAGTAGCCGGCCTCCGGCCACTGCCCACCGTCCACTGACTCCCATTTGCCTCATACCGACCACCGACCTCTGATCTCTTCCCCGTCCCCCTTGAGCTGACCTTTACCCAGACTTGACACCGTGGGATAAGGTATCGGTCATCGTTCAACCATCCCTGGGGTCCCCTCCTTGCCAAGGCGGGGACTCATAACCGTCTGATCTTGCCCTAGATCTTCGATTGCGGTTTTCGATAAGCCAGACACTTGGACCTCGGCCCTCCATAGAAGAAACACCCCCCTTGGATTCCCCCCCTCAAGGGGGGACGGAAACCGCGGGTTCCGGGTGCAGTCCGGAAAATCAAGCTCTTCCACAATTTGCTCAACCGATGATCCGACTCAAGGAACGCCCGGGTTCAAAAATGCAACCCACAACTGATCTCTTCCCCGTCCCCCCTTGAGGGGGGTTGGGGGGTGTTTCTTCTCTCTGAATTCTGACCTCTGACCTCTGACCTCTGTCCTCTGTCCCCTTGTCCATTGCCCCGTGTTCCTCTAAACTATGCATCATGTGTATGCGCTCCAAGCTTGCCCTGATCTGCGCAATCCTCATCTGCCTCTCTGTCCCATTCCTGTTCATTTGGGACGTTCTGGTCCTGCAGATCACCCTGCCCGGACAAGACACCGTTGTTTACCAGGAGACAGCAGTCCCCGGAACGCTACTGTGCATGCGCTACATCCATTCCGTGGAAAAGACCCCGGTTCAAGGCTGGTTTGCTCTCGACCCCCAGGGCGGTTTCCGGGCTGTCCGGACCAGGACCACAGGCACCGGCACCGGTCTGCCCAACGTGGTCGATGCCGACAACGTCCGCATGCAGGGCAAGTGGATGGTGGTGGATGAAGGCAACACATATGTTCCCCAAATCCCCTTTTACTATCTGCCGTTGAATCAGCTGCGCATATCCGTTGACGGCCAGGAGGTCGATCTGAGCACCGTTCCTCCCGGAAGCAGGCTGTTGATAACCTGCAAGCAGACCTCCCTGGCCAAGGCCCTGTTTCCCGGAAAGCACGGATCAACGCCTCATGGCCGGTAGCCTGTGGTCCTCAGGGATGGCCGGGAGCAAGTCGTCAGTAGGGACTCGCCCATGGACGGAGTTTTGCTGACAATTTTTGGTTCTTCGACGTAGCTTGTGGATTTTGGGAGTTTGCCATCTCTTCTGTGTGCCCACTTTCTGTGTCGAAGAGCCCAACTTTTCAACCCACGAGAACATCGCCATGCCAGAGATCCCCAGCTTAACGGTCCATCAGGCAGTCGCCCGCCTTACCGGCATGCGCTGTGAACACCAGTCCTCCTATCTGGCCATGTACTCCACCTGGTTTGGAGGCATTGTCACCGATCCGGTCCTGATGCTCGTGCCCATCGACGACCACATGGTCCACCGCGGAGACGGCATCTTCGAGGCCTTCAAGTGCGTGCAGGGAAGCATCTACCTTTTGGACGCCCATCTGGACCGGCTGCAGCGCTCTGCCGAACTCATAGACCTGCCCTGGCCCATGGGCCGCAGCGAACTGCAGGATGCGGTCACAGGGACCATTCGGGCTGCAAAGACAGCAGACGTCCTTGTCCGCCTGTACATATCCCGAGGCCCCGGGGACTTCTCCCCGAACCCGTACGCCAGCATCGGATCCCAGCTCTATATTGTCGTCACCTCCCTCCCTACCCCGGATCCCGCACTCAGGGAGAAGGGCTGCGCCCTGGCCCTGAGCGGCATTCCGCTCAAGCCCGGAATATTCTCCACAGTCAAGAGCTGCAATTACCTGCCCAATGTTTTGATGAAGAAAGAAGCCGTGGATCAGGGAGTGGACTATACCGTGGGGCTTGATGAACGGGGATTTTTGGCCGAGGGGCCTACGGAGAATATTGGGATCGTCACCCGGAACCGCGATCTTCTGGTCCCCCGGTTTGAGCGCATCCTCCGGGGAACAACCCAGGTCAGGGCCATGGATCTGGCCCACACCCTGGTGGAAAGCAGCGAACTGCGTGAGATCAAGGAGACGAACATCAGTCCGGAGGACATTATGCAGGCCAGGGAGGTCATGATGTTCGGGACCACCCTGGACGTCCTGCCAGTGACCGCCTTTCAGGGCCGGAAAATCGATTCCGGAACTCCTGGCCCGATCAGTCGCCGGCTCTATGATATCCTGCGCCGGGATCAGCTGGAGAGCCCGGAGGTGCTGACCAGGGTCTTCTGACACTGACCACTGACCACCGACTACAGGTCTCTAATTCTCTCCTCAATCATCTGCAGGGTCTGCTGCTTGTTCACCGCCCACTCCGGCGCCACCAGCTCCTCCCGGTGCGGGTCTCCGGTCAGCCGCTGGATGATCACCTCCCGGGGAAGAATGCGCACGAATCTGGCCGCCAGGTCTGCGTATTCCTCCTGCTCCAGACAGCGATACCCGCCCCGGGCATAGAGCTGGTGCAGAAAAGTACCGCGGACCACGTACAGAAGATGGATCTTCACCGCCTGGATATCCTGCCCGGCTAAATAGCGGGCGGTCTCCAGCATCTCCTTTTCCCCTTCTCCGGGAAGACCGAGAATGACGTGCACGCACACAGGCAGACCCCGCTGCCTGGTCCGGTGCACGGCATCGGCGAAAGCCGCCACGGTGTGCCCGCGGTTTATGCGCTGAAGGGTGCGATCGTGGGCCGACTGCAGACCGTACTCCAGCCAGATGTCTTTGGTCTCGGACAGCTCATGAAGCATATCCAGAACCGAATCCGGGACACAGTCCGGCCTGGTCCCAATGGTCAGCCCGGCCACATCCGGATCTTTCAGGGCCTGGAGGTACAGCTCCCGCAAGGTGTCCACATGGGCATAGGTGTTCGTATAGGACTGAAAGTAGGCCAGAAACTTCTTGGCCTTGTACCGCCTGCGCAAAGGTTCTTTGGCCTGCTCCAGCTGCTGGGCAATACTCAGTCCGGCCCGGGCCTTTCCGGTCCCGGATCCCCGGGGATTGCAGAAGATGCATCCCCTGGAGCTTAAACTCCCGTCCCGATTGGGACAGGTCAATCCCGCGTCCAGGGTGATCTTCTGCACCCGGCACCCGTACCGCTGTCGAAGATAGGAATTGAAATCCCGATATGGCTTGTGCTGCATACCTCAACTCATTATGCCCCACGGGCCTGCCTGCGCAAATCCACAGCGGCACTTTCCATTTTTCCTGTCATTTCCCCGAGTCCTGTCCATGTCTACTGTCCTCTGTCCTCTGACGTCTGTCCCCCTCCCCGGCTACTGCCCACTGCTCTTCTCCCCGTCCCCCCTTGAGGGGGGCTCGGGGGGTGTTTCTCTTTGCCCCCTGGATCACTTCTCCGTTCTGCTCCAAGAGGGCGAAAGATTATTCGCCCCTACACCTCCCCCACGAATCCAGGCACCATTCCGCAGGCATTATGTCTTCCACCGACCACTGTCCACTGGCCACTGACCACTGCCTACTGCCTACTGACTTCTGATCTCTGACCTCTGACGTCTGTCCTCTGTCCTCTGACGTCTGTCCCCCTCCCCGGCTACTGCCCACTGCTCTTCTCCCCGTCCCCCCTTGAGGGGGGCTCGGGGGGTGTCTCTCTTTGCCCCCTGGATCACTTCTCCGTTCCGCTCCAAGAGGGCGAATGATTATTCGCCCCTACACCTCCCCCACGAATCCAGGCACCATTCCGCATGGCATTATGTCTTCCACCGGCCACTGTCCACTGGCCACTGACCACTGACTTCTGACTTCTGACCTCTGTCCTCTCCTCAGTTGACGCTCAATCCCCTGTATGCGTAAAATTTTGCATGCACCGCACGCACCAAACCCCGATCACGGATAACCAATAGCGCTTAGGATCACTGACGCGAAGAATGAGCGTCCAGTGCATCCGTTTGTTAGGATTTTCTTTCTTCGGGATCGGAATCGAAATCGATATCGGGATCGATATCCATAAGCTGAGAATGCCTCCTGCACCGAATGACATATTCTTTCGATGAGGATAGCGATCCCGATTTCGATTATCCTTACAAATAACGAATAACACTTATTACCAGAAACCATGTACGACGTCATCGTTGTCGGCGCAGGCCATGCCGGATGCGAGGCCGCTCTGGCCGCAGCCCGCATGGGATGCCGCACCCTGCTTGTATCCATTTCCTTAAACAGCGTGGGCCACATGCCCTGCTCCCCTTCCGTGGGCGGCATCGGCAAAGGCCACCTGGTCAAGGAGATCGACGCTTTAGGCGGTGAAATGGCCAAGATCACCGATCAGAGCGCGATTCAGTACCGGCGTCTGAACACCCGCAAGGGCCCTGCAGTCCGGGGCACCCGAACCCAAAACGACAAGGTCCGCTACCAGACCCTGATGAAGCACGCCCTTGAGCTCCAGCCGGGCCTGGAACTCAAGCAGGCCCTGGTCACCTCCCTGGCCACGGAAAACGGCCGGATACGCGGGGTGCAGGACGATCTGGGCGTGGTCTTTGAAGGCCGCAGCGTTATCCTCGCCTCCGGAACATTTCTGCACGGCCTGATCCATATCGGCACAACCCACATCCCGGCCGGACGGGCCGGTGAGTTCGCCTCCAACCACCTCCCGGACCAGCTCTGTTCCCTGGGCCTGGAGCTGGGCCGGATGAAAACCGGCACTCCGGCCCGCCTGCATCGCCGGAGCATAGATTTTTCCCGTTTTGAGCCCCAGACCGGCGATGACCACTGCCGGCCCTTTTCCCTGTTCACCGACCGGCCGGCCCTGCCCCAGGTGCACTGCTATTTCGGTCGAACCCATGTCCGGACCCACGACATCATCCGCAGCAATATCCGCTTTTCTCCCTTGTACGACGGCACCATCCAGGGCGTTTCCGCCCGCTACTGCCCCTCTCTGGAAGACAAGATCATGAAGTTTCCGGACAAGGAGTTCCACCATATCATTTTGGAGCCCGAGGGTCTGGACACTGAGGAGATCTATGCCAGCGGGACCGGAAACTCCCTCCCTTATGAGGTTCAGACCCAGCTCATCCATTCCGTGCCCGGCCTGGAGGAGGCCGAGATCATGCGTCCGGCCTATGCCATAGAGTACGACTACATCCTGCCCACCCAGATGCTGCCCACCCTGGAAACCAAGCAGATCCAGGGCCTGTATCTGGCCGGACAGATCAACGGGACCTCGGGCTACGAAGAAGCCGCAGCGCAGGGCCTGTGGGCCGGGATCAACGCCGCCCTCAAGATCCAGAATCGCGATCCCTTCATCCTGGACCGCACCCAGGCCTATATGGGGGTCATGATCGATGATCTGGTCAGCCGGGGGGTCAGCGAGCCCTACCGCATGCTGACCTCCAGGGCCGAATACCGTCTTCTGCTTCGGGAAGACAATGCCGACCTCCGCTTGCTGGAGATCGGCCACGACCTTGGGCTGCACGGCACAGACCGGGTCAAGGAGCTGCGGGAACGCCGGGAGGCGGTGGAGGCAGAGCTGGCAAGACTTCGCGTACAACACATCGCCCCCGGAGAGGGCACAAACCGCGCCCTGGCCTCCTGGGGCTCGCAGCCGCTATCCGGGGCGGTCAGCGCGGATAAGCTGCTGAAAAGGCCGGAGATAACCTATTCCCGGCTGATGACTGTATTGGGGGAGGACGAAAGGGGCACTGACCCCAGGATCCTGGAACAGGTGGAGATCCAGTGCAAGTACGAAGGGTATCTGCGCCGGCAGGAGGCGGAAGTGGACAAATTCAAGGACCTGGAACAGATCCGTATCCCCCGGGATCTGGATTACTCCCGGTTGACCGGCCTGTCCAACGAGCTGCGGGAACGGTTGAGCCGGATACGGCCCATGTCCCTGGGTCAGGCCTACCGCCTGCCGGGCATGACCCCGGCCGCCCTGTCCCTGCTGCGTATCGCCATCAAGAAGGCCCAGGCTGGCGGTGGGCAGTAGTCGGTGGTCGGTGGCCAGAGGTCAGAGGACAGAGGTCAGAAGTCAGAGATCAGAAGTCAGAGGTCAGAAGTCAGAGATCAGAGGAATACGGAATAATTTAAGAATATGGCCTAGATTCTGCGGGGCCGTGTGTAGGGGCGAATAATCATTCGCCCTCTTCGGATTTGGAGGAGAATAAGTGCTCACCCTCTGAATGTATACAATATAGCTGGAAGCGCCACATGCCGTCCCCCCTTGAGGGGGAATCCAAGGGGGGTGTCGGCACGCCGCAGATCCTGGGAAAGCCACAGACAACACCCCCCAACCCCCCTCAAGGGGGGACAAGGTTGGCGTAGAACCGCGGTTTGATATCAGGCGTCCGGATGATCCGCTGGACTGGTCCGACTGTCTTTGCTCTTTACTGATCTCTGTTCACCGGCCAATGACTCCTGACTACAGACTACCGACCACCGATCTCTGTCTTCTCTCCGTCCCCCCTTGAGGGGGGCCGGGGTCTTCTCTCTGTCTTATGATCTCTGACCTCTGACTACCGCCCACAGGCTGCCAGCTACTGTCCACCGACTACAGACTACAGACCACCGATCTCTGTCTTCTCTCCGTCCCCCCTTGAGGGGGGCCGGGGGGTGTTTCTTCTCTCTGTCCTCTGTCTTCTGACCTCTGACGTCTGACGTCTGACTTCTGTCCTCTGTCTTCTGTCCTCTGTCTTCTGTCTTCTGACATCCGGCTACCGCTCCAATACCACCTCCACCTTTTCGTCCCCTTCCCTTTTGGCTTCGGTCCGTCCTATCCTCCAGGCTGTTTCCTTCAGTCCCTGCAGGCGGAGGAGGACATCCTCGGCAACCCGCTCATCAGCGATCAGGACCACCCCCAGACCGCAATTAAATGTCTGGAGCATCTCCGGCCAGGTCAGCCCGCCCTGTTCCCGGAGCCAATCAAAAACCACGGGCCTGGACCAGGAAGAAAAGTCAACAGTGGCTTTTACCCCTCTGGGCAGGACCCTGGCCAGGTTGTCGTACAGACCGCCTCCGGTTATATGAGCCATGCCCTTGATCTCAAAATCGCGCAGGACATTGAGGATGGATTTTGCATAGATCCTGGTCGGCTCCAAAAGGACATGTCCTATGCTCTGCTCTGTTCCGGGCATGGGGCTGTGCAGATCGATTCCGTGATCCGCGATGATCTTGCGCACCAGGGAGTAGCCGTTGGAATGCAGGCCGGAGGAAGCAACCCCAATGACCGCCTGCCCAACCCCCACGCTCGAACCGTCCACGATCATGTCGTTGTCCACAATACCCACGCTGAATCCGGACAGATCGTATTCACCGGCATGGTACAGGCCGGGCATTTCCGCAGTCTCTCCTCCCAGCAGGGAGCACCCGGCCATGCGGCATCCCTCGGCTATCCCGGAAACCACTTGCTCGGCCTGATCCACATCCAGCTTGTCGGCCGCAAAATAGTCAAGAAAAAACAGCGGCTTGGCTCCGT
Organism: Desulfovermiculus halophilus DSM 18834; assembly: GCF_000620765.1. Lineage (NCBI taxonomy): Bacteria > Pseudomonadati > Thermodesulfobacteriota > Desulfovibrionia > Desulfovibrionales > Desulfohalobiaceae > Desulfovermiculus > Desulfovermiculus halophilus. The sequence goes on along the minus strand of NZ_JIAK01000006.1, from coordinate 52,211 downwards.
GAACCACGATATCGTTCACGTTCATGCCCACCAGATCGATGCCGATGGTATCGTGCTTATCCATGGCAAAAGCCAGCTTCAGTTTTGTCCCCACCCCGTCGGTGGATGAGACCAGCACCGGACTGCGGATGTCGCTCAGATCCAGCTTGAACATGCCCCCGAAAAGACCAATGTCGCTGAGCACCCCCTTGGTATGGGTCGAGGATGCCATGGACTTGATCCTGGAGACCAGTGTGTCAGCTGCCTCCAGACTTACCCCAGCATTTTTGTATGCTGCACCGCGATCCTGCATGTACTCCACTCCTTGTTCGCCTCATCGCATCCTAAACGCATCCGCATATGGGCCAAAGCCATCACACATTTTTCTGTGCCGGCACCCGACATTCATCCTGATCCTCTCAGTAGGCCATAGTATCCACTGAACCGGGGATTGGCAAGCGTCTCCTTGGAAGAAGGTTCTGGATTGACAGCCCGGTTCGAGAGTGCTTAGTATACTCATAATAGGACCAGTGCGTAATATCTGTACCCTGAATGTAAAAGGACAGACGCAGAGACTACCTGGCACCGGCTCCTTACAAGGAGGTACAATCATGCATCCGGCCAAACTCTGGAGTTCGCGTAAGGATAATGCTGTTCAATGCGGTCTCTGCAGCCATTTCTGCCGTATTGAAGACGGGGAGTACGGGCTGTGCGGCGTCCGGGTCAACGAGCAGGGCAGCCTGTACACCCTGGTCTACGACAAGGTGGCCGCGGCCAATGTCGATCCCATCGAAAAGAAGCCCTTGTTTCACTTCCTGCCCGGCAGCTGGAGCTTTTCAATCGGCACCATGGGCTGCAATCTGGCCTGCGCCTTTTGCCAGAACGACAGCCTGTCCCAGGGCCCGAAGCAGTCCCATCACATCCAGGGACAATCCATCTCCCCGGAGCAGGTTGTGCAGTCCGCGACAAAGCATGGCTGCGCATCCATTTCCTACACCTACTCCGAGCCGACCATCTTTTTTGAACTCATGTACGATACCTCGGTGCTGGCCAGAGAAAAGGGCCTGAAAAATGTCCTGGTCAGCAACGGATTCATGTCCACACAGTGCCTGCAGGAGCTCGGACCGTATGCCGACGCCATCAATGTGGACTTAAAGGCCTTCACCGAGGAGTTCTACACCACATACTGCCAGGCCAGGCTGAAGCCTGTGCTGCACAATTTAAAGACGATCAAAGAGCTGGGCTGGTGGCTGGAGGTGACCACCCTGATCATTCCCGGGCTGAATGACTCCAGGCAGGAGCTGCGGGAGCTGGCCTCCTTTCTGGCTCAGGAGCTGGGCCCGGAGGTCCCCTGGCATATCTCCCGCTTCCATCCCGCCTACCGGATGCAGGACATCAGCCCCACTCCGGTGAGCACCTTGGAAATGGCCTTTGAGATCGGCAAGCAGGCCGGTCTGCACTATGTCTACTTGGGCAATGTCCCCGGACACAGCAGTGAAACCACCATCTGCCCCCAGTGCGGCCAGGCGGTCATCCAGCGCCGGGCCTTCACCCTGGGAAAATCAAACCTGCACGAGGGCAAATGCGGCCATTGCGGGGCGCACATCGCCGGGGTGTATCAATGACAGGCCGGAGGTCAGGAGGCAGTAGCCGGTAGACAGTGGCCGGTGGCCACCGACCACTGTCCAACGATCTCTGTCTTCTCTCCGTCCCCCCTTGAGGGGGATTGGGGGGTGTTTCTCTCTCCCTCTTACCGGCCACTGGCCACTGGCTACTGACCACTGACTTCTGACCATCGGCTACCGCTCTTCTCCCCGTCCCTCCGTCTCTCTGCCTCCCCCAAATCCCTTGCCCTCGCATTCATTTTTGGCTACACTCGGCTTCGCTGTTCGGGAAGTGGCGCAGTCTGGTAGCGCACCTGCCTTGGGAGCAGGGGGCCCCCGGTTCAAATCCGGGCTTCCCGACCATTTTCTATCCCTTCTCCTTCCATACCCGCCCCTGCGCTCCACGGTCTGAGGTCTTCAAATTTCCATGTACTGGCTCCTTTCCTTTGCAGACATTGACCTCATAATGATCTGCACCTAAAGTATGTACTTTATCCGACAGCGAAAGCTCCTCTTTTTGATCAAAAGCGCACGCGTTCTGCGCTCCTTCCAAAAGTTCAGGAAGGTTTTCCGGCAGACGGTGACCAGCTCTTGCCGCTTCCGATTGGCGGAAGACCCGGATTGGAACTGAGACAACACCACCTAAAGCTATTGAGCTCAGGCCTGCAGCGATCCGCAGGCAAGGCCCCTAAACGAAAACCAAACGCATCCTACGATGGCCATGAGCACCTCCAAAGACAACGTACCTTTTGTCGTCCGATCCAAGATCTGGATTGCGGACCATGACGAACAAATCGTTTTCGGTCTCGGCCGGTATCGCATTCTGGAGGCTGTGCACCGTCTGGGCTCCCTGCAGGCTGCGGCTCAGGAGCTGAAGATGAGCTACCGGGCAGTCTGGTGCAGGCTGAAGACCACCGAAGAGCGTCTGCACCGCGACCTCCTGGTCCGCAGCAACACCGGCTCCACCCTCACTCCCTTTGCCCTGCAGCTTCTCAAGCAGTTCCGCCGCTTACAGGCGGTGATCGAAGCCGAATCGGACGCCATGTTCAAGGAGCTGATGGCCGATTCCATCGTCCCTGATCAGGAAGATGCAGACCGGTAGCCGGGTGCCCATGCCCCAGCCAGACATCCAGACCTCCCTCCATGCCGGCCAGCTGCAGATCAGCATCTCCGGCGACTGGCTCCTGTCCACCTCTGTCCCGGACCCAGCACCCGTTTTTTCCGCTCTCCAGAACAATCCGGAGATTCGCGCAGTGTCCTTTGACTATACCCGGCTCTCCGCCTGGGACAGCACCCTGGTCACAGCTGTCTTCCATGTCCAGTCCCGGGCCCGGTCCGCTGATATTCCTGTGGATACATCCTCACTTCCCCAGGGCGTACAGCACCTTCTGCGGCTTGCCTCCTCAGCCCAGGCCTCTGCGGCTCCTTCCCTGCCCTCCTCTTCCCTGCCTCTTGCCGCCCGGCTGGGAGCCCTGGCCCAGGACTGGCTTCGCGGGGCAGTGGAATCCACCGACTTTGTGGGCCAAGCCGCATTGTCCTTTTTCCGCCTGGTGCGCGCCAAGGCCGTGTTCCGTCCCCGGGACCTCTCCGACCAGCTCCATTTCTGCGGAGCCCAGGCCCTGCCCATTGTGTCCCTGATCAGTCTCCTAGTCGGATTGATCCTGGCCTTTGTGGGCGCGGTTCAGCTCAAGTACTTCGGGGCCCAGATCTATGTCGCCGACCTGGTGGGCATTGCCATGACCCGGGAAATGGGGGCCATGATGACCGGAATCATCATGGCCGGGCGCACCGGCGCGGCCTTCGCCGCCCAGCTGGGCACCATGCAGGTCAATGAAGAAACCGACGCCCTGTATACCCTGGGCATCTCTCCTTTTGATTTTCTCGTCCTGCCCAGAATCCTGGCCCTGGTGGGCATGATGCCCTTCCTCTGCCTCTATGCCGACCTGGTCGGGATCATGGGCGGGGCCATCGTGGGGCTGGGCATGCTGGACCTCTCCCTGCCTCTGTACTGGAATCAGACTGTGGCAGCCATCACCATGCCCTATGTTTGGCTGGGGGTGATCAAAAGCTGCGTATTCGGCTTTATCGTCGCCTTTGTTGGCTGTCTGCGCGGCATGCAGGCCGGACGCAGCGCTCAGGCCGTGGGGCAGGCCGCCACATCTGCCGTGGTGACCACCATAGTGGGCATCATCGTCGTGGACGGACTCTTTGCCGTCATCTGCAATATTGTTGGGATATGAGCACGAAAGCCACCATCACAATCCAGAACCTGACCCTGGCCTACGGTTCAAAGGTCATCATGCGCGATCTGACCTTTGACGTGCACCAGGGCGAGGTCCTTATTGTCATGGGCGGCAGCGGCAGCGGCAAGAGCACTTTGCTCAAGTCCATGATCGGACTCGTTCCCCCGGCCGCAGGGAAGATCATGTACGGGACGACAGACTACTGGTCTGCCGGGGAGAAGGAACAAAACAGGATTCGAAAGCGAATGGGCGTTTTGTATCAGCACAGCGCCCTGTGGAGCTCCATGAACCTGGCTGAAAACATCGCCCTGCCTCTGGAAATCTCCACCAGCCTGCCCCCGCATCAAATCCGGGAAATGGCGACCTTCAAGCTCAGCCTGGTCGGCCTGGCCGGTCAGGAGCAGGCCTATCCTTCCGAGCTCAGCGGGGGGATGCAGAAGCGGGCGGCATTGGCCCGGGCCATGGCCCTGGACCCGGAGATTATGTTCTTCGACGAGCCCTCCAGCGGGCTGGATCCAGTCAGCGCCCGACGTCTGGACGAGCTGATCCTGGAAATCCAGTCCAGCCTGGGTACAACCATGGTCGTGGTCACCCACGACCTGGACTCCATCTTCACCATCGGCACCCGGGCTGTCTTTTTGGACCCCAAGACGAAAACCATGACCGCAATCGGCGACCCAAGGGATATGCGGGACAATAGCGACAATCCGGATGTCAGGGAGTTTCTGCGCCGGGGGAAGTAGAAGGCAGTTTTTACTGGTTCTTGGACCTAGCTTGTGGATTTTTGGAGTTTGCCATCTCTTCTGTATGCAATTCCACTTTCTGTGTCCAAGAGCCTCTTTACTCTTTTCAACACAGCGACAGATGGTGATTTCAAAGAGTTGTTTCCCGGACCGCCAGATTTCACCCTGGCCATTCTGGGATCGCCAGACGCCTGCCTGGCTCTTTTGTTGTGTTGGGCCAAAAACGCTCAAAGATTTCTGATCTGCCGGAGGCAAAGCCGAACATGATAGACATCCACTGCCACATCCTGCCCGGACTGGACGACGGTCCGGAGACTGACGACGAATCCCTGGACATGCTCCGGATGGCGGCTGAGGACGGCATTACCGATATTATCTGCACCCCGCACCATCTCCCCGGCCTGTATCCCACCCGTGCAGAGTCCATCACAGCAGCCGTGAGTTCATTGCAGCAGAAAGCGGACGCTGCCCGCATCGCACTTGTTCTCCATCCCGGAATGGAGGTCCATGTCAGCGCTGCTGAGCCCGCCGGCCTGGACAGCGGCACCCTGCTTGGCCTGAATGCCAAGAACAATGCCGTTCTCCTGGAGCTTCCGCACAATTTTGTGCCCCCCAACCTGGATACTTTTTTTTGGTCCTTCATTTCTGTGGGCATTCGGCCGGTACTGGCCCATGTCGAACGCAACACCGGCCTTTTGACTGATCCCTCGCCGCTGGAAAAATGGGTACCCATGGGGGTAATCACCCAAGTCACAGCCTCCAGCCTTTTGGGCCGCTTCGGCCCGGACGTAGAAGACTTCGCCTGGCGGCTGATGGAGTGCAACCTGGCTCATGTCCTGGCCACCGACGCCCACAGCCCACATGCCCGCCGGCCGCTGATGAGCGACGCCGCGGCTGAGATCGAAGCCAGGCTGGGCTTAGAACTGGCCCGGGACATGACCCAGCACCGGCCCCGGGCACTGCTGCACGGCCAAGACATCGACCTCCCAGACCCTGTCCCCATGCCTGCAAATCAGGACTCCCCCGGCCTGTTCCGCCGCCTTCTGAGCTGGATCGGCGGGTAAACCAGCGATTACCCATATCGCGTCAAGCGCAAAATGGGTAACCCAGGTCCTTTCTTAGCCATCGGATACTTGTATCCAGCCCTTTGCCAGATTTAGGGACCATAGAAAGCGGATGCGGTGCTGTTTATCTCCGCAGCTTGCCGGATGCATGTGTCTTCCATGGAGAGCACCCGGGAAGTGCACTGAGGTATCTTGCTGACCACATATTCGCTTTCCGATATCGTATACTCCGGAACCAAGCCCTTGAATGAGGTCTTGATCCCGTCCCCATCCAGGTTGTTGGCTTGAGAGATCAGGTCGGGCAAGAGGCCGAAAACACGTCTGCATTGCCCTGAGGATGGCCCCAAAGCATGCATACCTAAGACCATAATGTCCTTATGTCCGGTCTCCACCACACCTTCACCCTGAGTAATCAGCTCTTCATACAGCTTTTCCCCAAAACGTATGCCGGTATATGTGATTTGAATGTCTACATCCGGCTCCCGTCCGGACAGTCGAATAAGATCCCGAGCCATGTCTGCAATCCGAACCGGTTCGCCCATCTTGAGGATGTAAATCTCTCCCCCCTGCCCCATACCTCCTGCCTGAACAATGAGCTGGCAGGCTTCGGGAATGGTCATGAAATAGCGGGTCATCTCCGGATGGGTGACCGTTACCGGCCCCCCGCGCTTGATCTGCCGCTGGAACAAGGGGATGACAGAGCCGGCAGATCCCAGGACATTGCCGAAGCGCACTGCCATAAAGCGCGTGTGTTCCCGGGGCATGGCCTGCATGATCAGCTCGGTGACCCGCTTGCTGACCCCCATGACGTTGGTCGGCCGGACCGCCTTATCCGTGGAGACAAGCACAAACCGCTCCGCCCTCCAACCCGCGGCAGCCTCCATGACCACCTTGCTGCCCAGGACATTGTTGAACACAGCCTCCCAGGGATTCCTCTCGATCATCGGAACATGCTTATATGCGGCAGCATGAAAAACAACCTGCGGTCTGTACTGGGCAAAGACCCGGTCCACAACCGCAGCATCCTGGACCCGGCCCAAAACTGTGACATACTCATGAAACTCAAGTTCATGCTTGAGCTCCATCTGCACGGCATACAGCGACGACTCCGCCCGGTCCAGCAAAACCACTGTCTGGGGCTGAAAACGAACAACCTGTCTGACCAGCTCCGAACCGATGGACCCACCGGCCCCGGTAATTAAAACAACCTTGTTGTGGATGTATGAACTGATCTTTTCACAATCCAGAACAACCTGCTTCCTTCCCAGCAGGTCCTGAAGATTGACCTCCCGAAACTGGGATATGCTTACATTTCCTTCAATGAGCTCCCCGATACCGGGCATTGTCTTAAACCCAACCCCCGCCTGTTCACAAAGCGTGACCACACGCCGCATCTGCTCTCCATTAGCAGACGGCATGGCTATCAGCACCTCCTGCACCTGTTTGGTCCGCACAACCTGATCAAGACCATCGATACCTCCCAAGACAGGCACCCCGTGCAGGCTTCTACCCACTTTACTGGAATCATCATCCAAAAAGCCTAGCGTCTGATACGTTAATTGAGGATTCTCAATCATTTCGCGAAGGATCTTTTCTCCTGTACTTCCAGCCCCCAAAATAACGCACCGGGTCAGGTCCTTAGACCGGCGGCGCAGCTGCAGTTCGCTGCTGTTTTGTCCGGCCAGGGTTCCCCGTTTGGTGAAATAGGTCCGGATGGAGACTCGGGCACCTCCAGCAAATACAAAGGTCAGCACGGCATCGATGACAAATACTCCCCGGGAATAGCCTTCGAATCGAAAAAGAAAGGCCAAGATAGATACAGCCAGGATCTCAGCCAGCACGGTTGCCTGAGCCAGGCGCCAGAAATCGCGGATGTCGGAATACCGCCACATCCCCTTATACAAGCTGAAAACCCAGAACATAACCGACTTACAGATCACCATGAACGGCAAAACGGTCATAAACTGCTCAAAATAGTCCCAGGGTGCAAAGTCGAAACGGACCCAATAGGCTCCGGCCAAAGCTGCGGCAAACAGAAAAACATCAATACATACAATAAGATAAAATTTGGGATTGCGCAGACTTCGGAGCATAAGCACGCCTTTGTTCTATGGATTTATATCCTTATAGGATGAAACCCTGTGAGCATCTTGTGCAAAACCGGCAAAAAAGAATGACAATTTCTGCGCACTACCAGAGGCGAAGGGATGAAAATATGAAGGGAAATTTCTGTGTTAAGTCTTCCATCGGCTGAATAGCAAAAAAAGTTATCCTTGTCGATACTGAAGTATACATCCTGGACAAACAGCTAACGAATCGGTGGGAATAGGCGGACAAGGCTCAAACGTCGACGTCCAACGAACTCTAGTGAAGCAGTCGCTTCGCCGCCCATTCTTATCAGAGTTTCTCGGTTGCAGGAGGCGATCTCTCCTGCCAAACACTTGACAAACCCCAAACTGCAAACTACTGTAGACTAAAAATACGATTGGCACTCAGGGTTGCCTGAGAAAATGCTGCTCCTTATGACAAACACATGAAGGAAGGTGAGCTATGCGCAGGGCAATCATTACCCTCCTCCTGCCGGTTCTTCTGGCAGTGGGCACTCCGGCCGTTATGGCCCAGAATGCGGACCAGGACACTGGAACCCCTGAACAGACCCAAGTGGCTCAAAACACTCAAGAAGGTACGCAACTGACTCCGGCTCCTGAACCTGGAAGTACTGTAGCCTCGAACGCGGTTGCTTTTGGTCTGACCAAGACCCAGATCGGAATCGGCCTCGGCATTGCCGCAGCAGCAATTGGCGGGGTTGCAGTGGCCGCCAGCGGAGACGGCGGAGACGGTCATGGTCACGGACACGGTTTCTAAGAATTTAACAACGTATCTGGCAAAAAAAAGCCCTCTGAGGAAATTCTCAGAGGGCTTTTTTTGCGAGATAGTTCGCTCACAGACTCGCTTACGAATGCAACCGGTGGTCTGTGGTCGGTGGACAGTGGCCGGTAAGCAGAGATCAGATATCAGACGTCAGTAAAGAGGTTAGTAAAGAGCAAAGACAGCCGGAACATTTCAGCGCATCATCCGGATGCCAGATATAAAACTGCGGTCCCACGCCAGCCTCGTCCCCCCTTGAAGGGGGGGTGGAGAGAAGACAGAAGCCAGAGGTCAGATATCAGAATTCAGCCGGAAAAGGGCGAATGATTATTCGCCCCTACACACGGAGGCGCCTGAACCGGGCCACATTCTCCATCTATTCTGCCTCCCTCTGAATTCTGACCTCTGACGTCTGATCTCTGTCCACCGACTACCGTCTTCTTCCTCTTCCCGGCCACTGACTACTGCCTACTGTCCACTGCCCACTGTCCTCTGTCCTCTGTCCTGCAGCCATTCCTCCACAAGCCACGCAGTCCAAGCTTCCATTTTCTCATCCATGATCCGCTTCTGACTGCGGGTCAGGCGCAGTCCGGCCGGCGGCGGCTGGTCCTGCCCCGGCAGAGACCAGGTGGCCACCAGCACCGCGCGTCTCTTTCCTTCGGGCCACAGGACATAGGCGCCCACTCCTCCGGTCCATGAATTCCGGTACTCTCCAGCGAAAAAGGCCCAGTCCGCGGCCATTTCCTCGCTTTTTTCGTTCCCCCGGCTGTAGAGGAAAAAAGGTTCACTGACCGGAAAACCGCGATCATCGAACTCGCTTCCAGAATCCTGAAAAACACACTGCAGGTACCTGCCCATGCTCCCAGTACCTGTATACACCACTGTGGTCTGTCCCAGCCCGGGAACGGCATTTGACTGCCGGTTTCCCAGACTGAACCCGGCTGGAACCCGTACATCAACGTTCCAGACCACGAGCCGGCCACGCGATGCACCCACCTCCGGGGGATTGATCTCAGGAAAAGGGGCCTCCGGGTCCGTCCCTGTCTGCCGCCACCCCCGGCTTTCCAGACACAAGTTGTAGGCCTGCTGCAGGGCGGCAGGATCTGGGCGTTGTCCGCTCACTGTCTTCTGCCTGGCAACAGAGGTGGCCAGCTTTATACAGTAGGAGTGATCAGCTTGAAATGCCTGCTGGTCCTTTGCGGGGTGGTACCAGTTTGTTGTCGAGCTGCAGGCCGCCAAAAACAGGATGGATCCCAGCGCTACAGCTGTTTTCCGGCCGATTATTCTCTTTGACACGCGTCCTCCAGCAGGCTAGAAACTTCCAGATCATGGAGCACCCACGAACAATCCACAAAAAATGCCACACACACCCGTGGTGTCAATGCCAGGCCCTGACCATTGTCCATTTCCGGCGGCAACTAAGGCCTTCGGTTATCCGTTACCAGGCAGCTGTTCTTTTCTGTCTGGCCGCAGTTCTGTTTTTCACTCCGGCCCAGGCCGAAATGCCCCTGGAGTACGCCCTGCCCTCCCTGCAGTCCTACACCGGAATATGGCATATGCCCACCGCCCGCATCCTTCCGGATTGGACCATGCGCCTGGGCTACGGACAGGCCGATCCCTATCGGTACTACGGCGGGGCCCTGGGAGTCTTCGACCGCCTGGAGCTCCACGGCCAGTTCACCGAGGTGACCAGCCTCTCAGCATTTGGCGGCGAAGGCTACGGCAACTACAAGGACCGTTCGGCCGGTGCGCGCCTGGTCCTTGTGCCCGAGGACACAGGCCTGCCCCAGATCGCGATCGGGGCCTACGACGCCACCGGCACTGGGCTCTTCCCTTCCAGGTACATCGCCTTTTCCAAGCTCATGGGCGATGTGGATTTCACCATCGGCCTGGGGCAAGGCATTCTGGCCGGCGACTATCCGGCCGGTGAGGACAACGGTGATGACCAGGCCTTCAGCTTCCTGCTCTCCGACCCGTTTCGAAGCACCAGCCTGTTCGGCGGACTGGAGTACCATGTCACCCCGGAACTTACCCTCTCCGCCGAATACTCCTCCCTGGACTGGTCCAACATGTTCGGGTTTAGAAACACTGCCGGGACCAGGGTCAAGGATGCCGACACCTCTGTGGACATCAATCTGGGACTCAAATACACGTGGGCCGATCATGTCCATGCCAGCCTGGCCCTGCTCCGGGGAACGACCCTGGCCGGAGGGCTGCAGATCAATTTCCCCCTGGAACCCGAGGGCATGCTGCCCTGGAAACGGACCGAGATCGCGCCGGTGGGGGAAAAGAAGCGCTGGGAGGCCTATCTGGCCGGAAATGCTGAGCTGGCCCGGCGCCTGGCCAGGGTGGCGGCAGAGGATGGATTCGAGCAGGTCCAGGCCGCTGTCTCGGACAACGCGGTGTGGATCGAATACGTCAACGCGGTGCACTCCTCTCCGGCCCGCAGCTTCGGGCATGTCTTCGCCCTTCTCGACCCCTACCTGCCCCAGCGCATTGACCGCGTCTACTTAAACATCAAGGACAAAGGGCAGGTCCTGCAGTCCTTACGCGCCAGCCGCAGGGATATAACTGATTTTCTAAACAGCCGGATCAAAACTCGGAACTTTTTGCAGCGTGCCGATCTGACCCTGTACGCCGATAGGCACTGGCGGGAGTTTTCAGCCGGAGAGCACCCCTCAACCAAGGTCAAGGCCCCGGAGGACCGCCTGCACTGGGGGATCTATCCCCGGGTGCGGACCTTTTTGAACAACAGGGCCGGATTCTTCAAGCACAAGGGACTCGTTGAGCTGGAGTCCAGCTACCGGCTATGGCCGGGTGCATGGGCCTTCGGACGAGTTGAGTTTCCGGTGTTCAACCAATACGATGACCTGGTCTGGACTCCGCTGGAAGATGAAGACTCGGTGCGCACCGACCTGGTGGAATACCAGAAGCAATCCGATATCCGGATCACCACTCTGGCCCTGAGCCAACACGTTTCCCTGCCGGGAGAGATCCAGGCCAGAGTGAGCGCAGGGATCTTCGAGTCCGCCTTTGCCGGGTTCGGGGCCGAGTGCTTCCGCTACTTCCACGACGGACTGTGGGGGATCGGGCTGGAGGCCGAAGCGGTGCGCAAGCGGGAGGTTGATGAGAATTTCAGCTTGCGTAGCGATGCGGATTCTTGGTACACACCTGCATTCATCAACCTCTACGCCCAGATCTGGCCCAGCCAGGGCCTGGAGGCCGGGATCAAGGCCGGGCGCTTCCTGGCCGGGGACCCGGGAGCGCGATTCGAGATCCGCCGGCACTTCAAGAACTTTACCATTGGGGCCTACTACACCAAGACCCGGACCGATGTCTTTGACAGCCCTAAGAACAGGGATTCGGAATTCAAGGGGGTGTATATCCGGGTTCCGTTTTCCCTGTTTAGGGACCGGGATGAGCCCGGACACCTGCGCTACGAGTTCACCAGCTTTACCCGGGACCAGGGCCAGACCGTGAGCCAGCCGGACCGTCTGTATCCCATGGACGGATCGGCAACCCCGATTCAGACCAGACGGAAAATGGACGAGATGCCTAATTTTTGACCGCCTGTATTATTACCGCCCCCATGCCTACAGGTGTGACCCAAAAGGGGTTTCACCAGGGCGGCAGGAAAAAGAGGATGGAACCGCAGATCTCGCCCCAGTGAAATGGATGAAATTTCACGGGGCAAGCAGATTCACGCAGATAAAAGATCATGATCAGCGAAGATCAGCGCAATTAGCGGTTCAAAAATTCTTCCTCTTTGTTCTTCCGCAGATACGCATAAGCGGTAGAAAAAAGAAGATTCAACCGCAGATCGCACTGATCTTCGCAGATACAGGCAAAATAATCTTTGGATCAGCGAAGATCAGTGCGATCAGCGGCTAAAAAACTCTTCCTCTTTTCTGCTGATTTGCCATCTGCGGCAAAAAAGAAGCATGATATCTCAAACCCTTACAGACTGAACCATTCAATCCAGGAATACGCGAAAACCATGCATACAACCGGAGTTCAAACCATCGAGCCCACGTGGTCCGCATTCGTTGCCGTCGCGTCCGTTTGCCTCCTGGCCGCTGTCCTCACCGGCTGCGCCGGCTTCACCTCGGTCATGGAAGGAAACCAAGACTATTGGGCGACCAAAGGCGATTCACAGATCCCCCCTTCCCAGTTCAAGCCCAAGCTGGTCCCTATCACCCCTGAGCTCCTGATCCAGCAGGCCCGGAAACGGCAGGAATCAAAAAAATCCGACAACTTGGACCCTCTAACCGTTGAGGACACGGACTACGCCTACCATGTGGGCACCTGGGATCAACTCAAGATAGGCGTTTGGAACCATCCTGAATTCTCCTTTTCATCCGGCTTTTTAGGCCAAAGCTCTGAAGGGGGGGAGGAAACCTATCTGGTCCAGAGCGATGGCACCATCTTCTTTCCCTATGCCGGCCAGATGCAGATCGCAGGCAAGACTGTGGAACAGATCCGCAAGGATTTGACCAAGGCGCTCTCGTTGTATGTTGAGCAGCCCCAGATTGGAATCCGGGTAACCGGTTTTAACAGCAAGCAGGTCTATGTGACCGGCGAGGTGGGCAACCCCACGGCCCTGCCTCTGACCACCAAGCCCATGACCCTTCTGGATGCGTTGCACAAGGCAGGGGATCCGACCGAAATCGCAGATGAGCGCAACGCCCGTCTGACCAGGAACGAAACGACCTATACCATCGATCTGCTCAATACCCCCCCCCCGGTCCTGAGCAGCATCTATATGCAGGACGAAGATGTATTGCACCTGCCGGACAATAAACGGCAGAAGGCCTATGTGGTGGGCGAGGTGAACAAGCAGGTGGCCGCCTCTTTTATCGATGGGACCCTGACCTTGTCCGAGGCCTTGAGCCAGGCTGAAGGCCTGAACCTGTTTTCGGCCAATACCCGGGGCGTTTATGTCATTCGCGGATTTCCCTTGGACCGGGAAACCACCCGGCGGCCGTCCTCAGAGAATCAGGTGAAAACCAAGCTCCAAAACCAGATGGGATTGACCAAAGCCCAGGCCGATAAGGCTGTCCGAGACGCGGAGCGGGACATGCCTGTCCAGCCTGTTGTCTATCAGCTCGATGCTGAGCAGGCATCGGCCATGATCCTGGCCCGGGAGTTCTACCTGCAGCCCCAGGACATCGTCTTTGTCTCCAGCACCGGGCTGACCCGCTGGAGCCGGATGATCAGCAAGCTGCTGCCCTCGGTGCAGTCTGTACGCAGCATAGAAAGCATGGGCAATTAAGCGTTCCACAACATTAACCACTTCTATCTTTTATGAACACTGAAAACACAAATACAGCTTTTACATCTCATGCTGAGCCGGAAGAAGAGGTTCACCTCAAGGACTATCTGGAAGTCATCTGGCGCCGGCGCTGGATGATCGTTCTCACTGTCTGCATCATAGCTGCAGCTACAGCTGCCTTCACTATGATCCAGCATCCTGTGTATCAAGCCACCTCCCTGCTGCAGATCCAGGAAGAGGACGGCAATGGCTTGAACCTGGAAAATATGCTTGACTTCAGCATGACCGGCATGGGCAAGACGGAAGAGCTGCTGTCGACTGAACAGGAGGTCCTTAAAAGCCGTCCGGTTATAAGCGGTGCTGTTACATTGAGCGACCACCAGATCACCATCGATACCAGCCGGAGCCTTGCAGCCCGGTATTGGGGCAAGCTGCAAGCCCTGAAGGCTGCACTTCTGGGCCCTGAAAACGCGGGCCCTGAACGAACTGCGTTGGCGCCAGAGACAAAACCTTTGCAGATCAATGTGGAACGGGTGGCCCGTCTGGCCAGGACCCTGGAATATCGTATTCATATCCGGCCTGACGGATCCTATGTCCTGTCCGATGATCAAAAAAATGAGGTAGCCTCCTGCACAATAGGCTCGCCTTGTCAAACCAAGCTTTTCTCCTTCACCCTGACCGGCACTCCGCCGAAGACACCGCAGAATTATCCCGTATATATCCGTCCCCAAAACGCAGCTATAGAACACCTCAAGAACCAGTTCAGCGTCTCTCCGATCCGAAACACCAAAATGCTCCGTCTGAACGTGAGCACATCCGTACCCGACCGGGCCCAGGACATTCTTAAGAGCGTGATCAGCGCTTACAAAGAACAAAAAATCGCTCAAAAAACCCAGACCGCATCCAACGCCCTGCAGTTCCTCTCTGAACAGCTGGATGTGTCAGAAAGGCGCCTTGAAGAAGCCACAGCCAAGCTCAAGGAGTTCAAAGAAGCCCATCCGCTGATTTCTATTCCGGAAAACGTCAAAGGTACCGCAAATCAACTGACTGATGTAGAAAAAACCCTGTCCACACTCAACCGTCAGGAAAAACAGGCCCGTTTTTTATTGAACAGCCTGACCCAGGACAATGCCCTGGACAAGGAATCATTGTATGCCCTGGGCTCAGCCCTGGAGCAGTCCGCAATCCAAAGTCTCGGAGAGCAGCTGAGCAAACTCCAGACCGAACGGGCTGCTCTGTCGCAGCACTACACCCAACGCCACCCCAGGGTGGAGGCGATAAACAGCCAGATAGCTCAGGTCAAAAGCAGGATTAGGTCTGAATTGCGCTCAGCGGTTCAGGCCTTGAAGCGGGAACAGAATGCTGTACAAGAAGACAAGGAGGAAATACAAACCCAGCTGGGGCACCTTCCTGATGCGGAACAAAAGCTCATGGATCTGCAGCGCCAGGTCTCGGTATACGAGGAGACCTACTCCTTTCTTTTGGAAAAAAAGGGTGAACTGCAGATCACCAAGGCCAGTCAAAGCGGAAACATGTGGGTTGTGGAGCCGGCTCATCTCCAGTCAAACTTTGTCTCCCCCAATCCCAAACGGAATATGGCCTTAAGCCTGGTCCTGGGGCTTATGCTTGGAGTCGGAGGGGCCTTTTTCCTTGCCTATATGGACGATACTTTAAAGACCCCCAACGACCTGGAACGACTGACCTCCTTGCCTGTTTTGGCCAATATCAATCACTTTGAAGAATTCAAATCCACAGACTCAGATGACACCGGACACGCAAACCTGAAGATCCTTCACCAGCCGCAATCTCCGGAAGCGGAGAGCTTCCGCACCCTGCGCAGCAGCCTGCTGTTCACCGGAATCGATACCCCCAAACGATCGTTTCTGGTGGCCAGCTCCATGCCCGGAACAGGCAAGAGCACCTGCATCTCCAACCTGGCCGCGGCCATGGCCCAGGCCGGGAAAAAGACTCTTCTCATCGACGCCGACCTGCGCAAGCCGGTCCAGCATCAGGTATTCCAGTTCCAGCGA
Source organism: Desulfovermiculus halophilus DSM 18834 (assembly GCF_000620765.1). Classification (NCBI taxonomy): domain Bacteria; kingdom Pseudomonadati; phylum Thermodesulfobacteriota; class Desulfovibrionia; order Desulfovibrionales; family Desulfohalobiaceae; genus Desulfovermiculus; species Desulfovermiculus halophilus. The sequence continues at coordinate 36,408 of NZ_JIAK01000006.1, read as the reverse complement.
AGCCCCGGTCTGGTCAATGCGTTGCTGCAGGATGACCTGGTAGCGGCCTTGACCGGCACCGTGCATTCCACAGAGCAGGAAAACCTGTGGGTGCTCACCAGTGGCGATCTGCCGCCGGCTCCAAATGAGCTCTTGACCTCGGACAGGATGGTCGAGCTTCTGGATATGTGCGTACAAAACTACGACTATGTGCTTATCGATGCCCCCCCGCTCATGGCCGCCAGCGATTCCCTGGTCCTGGCCCAGCGTGTGGATGCCCTCCTCTATGTCCTGCGCTCCGGGGTTACCCGCCGCGGGACCTTTCAGGAGACCATGAAGTCCTTTGCCTCCCTGGCCCACAAGTTTGTGGGCATCATCATCAACGACGTGGACCTGAGAAAGGAACGTTATTACTACTATTACTACTATCAGTATTACTACAAGGAAGGCTATGGAGGGGAGAAGAAAAAGCGCCGGGGATCGAAGGGAAAACGAAAAGGAGAAAGCAGCAGGCGGAAGACAGTGGACAGTTGACGGGAGGCGTGAAGAGGTCAGACGTCAGACGTCAGACGTCAGAGATCAGTAGTCAGTGGACAGTGGCCGGTGAGCAGAGATAGAGGTCAGAGGTCAGTATGAACAAAGAAAGCAGGAACAGTTCTGCGCATCATCAGGATACCTGATATCAAACCGAGGCCCCACGCCAGCCCAGTCCCCCCTTGAGGGGGGTTGGGGGGTGTTTGTTTTGGCTTTCCCAGCATCCGCAGTATGTCAACACCCCCCTTGGATTCCCCCCTCGAGGGGGTACGGCATGTGCCGGTTCCGGCTATAGGAACAACAACCAGTGGTCGGTGGACAGAAGTCGGTAGTCTTTGGTCAGTAGTCAGTGGACAGTGACCGGTGAGCAGAGGTCAGAGATCAGACGTCTGAGGTCAGTATGAACAAAGAAAGCAGGAACAGTTCTGCGCATCATCAGGATACCTGATATCAAACCGAGGCCCCACGCCAGCCCCGTCCCCCCTTGAGGGGGGTTGGGGGGGTGTTTTTCCTGGTGCATCGCCGCGTAGCCACAAGAGGGCGAATGATTATTCGCCCCTACACACGGACGCGCCTGAACCGGGCCACATTCTCCACCTATTCTGCCTCCCTCTGAATTCTGACCTCTGACGTCTGATCTCTGTCTACGACCACCGGCCACTGCCTACTGTCCACTCCCCACCGACATCTGACGTCTGATGTCTGATCTCTGACCTCTATCCCTCGTCTACTGCCCACCGGCTACCGGCCACGGACTACTGTCTACTGCCTTCTCCCTCTGTTTTCTGTCCTCTGTCTTCTGTCATCTGACTACCCCCTCCCTTGACATCCCCTGCTTACAAACGGCAAATGGAAGAATCGACCCGGCACGATTCTGCCGCCCATCATCACCCGACGAGATCCTATGCCCTCTCTGCGCACCCAAACCACCATCGGTCTCTTTGTCCTCGGCGGCCTGGCCCTGGCTGTCGCGGCCGTAACCATCCTGGGCAGCGGCCGCCTGTTTTCGGACAACAGCCGCTATGTCCTCTTCTTTCGGGATTCGGTCAGCGGGCTGAACGTGGGCGCCCCGGTCATGTTCCGGGGGGTAAAGGTGGGGCAGGTAACCGACATCCGCCTCTCAGCCGATACCGACGGCACAAATGTCACCATACCGGTCATCGTGGAGATCAAGCCTTTCGACCTCTACGGCCGGGGCTCCTCTCACGGGCTGGACCAAACCATGGACCGGCTCATCGCCAACGGCCTGCGCGGGCAATTGGCCCTGCACAGCCTGGTTACCGGGCAGTACTATGTCTCCCTGGATCTGCATCCAAAATCCAAGCCCCCCGCCAGCCGGAACACCTCCAGCTACCCGGAGATCCCGACCATCCCCTCCAGTCTGCAGGAACTGACCACTCAGGTCTCCGAGCTTCCGGTGCAGGAAATGACCCGTCAGCTGAGCCGGATTCTGGCCCGAGTGGACCGCTTCCTGGCCAGCGGCGATCTGGAACAGAGCCTGGCCTCTCTGCGCACCACCCTTGAAAACACAGAACAAATCAGCGCCCGGCTGAAACAGGACCTGCCCACCACCCTGGCCTCCATCCGATCGGCCTCGGACTCCGCGAATCATCTAGTAGGCCAGGCCGAGTCCGACTTGGCCCGGGTCAGCGCCAGCCTGACCCAAGCCGCGGATCAGGCCGAGCAGGTGCTGACCACCGCGGATCAGAGCATCGGCCCCCTGCTCTCCAGCCTGGAGCAGACCTTCACCTCGGCCGGGTCCACCCTGGAGCAGACCCGGGCCTCCCTCTCCCAGCTCAGCAGACTGCTCAGCCGGGATTCCGGCTTGAACCGGGAGCTGGTTCAGACCCTGAACACGTTTCAGGACGCGGCCAAATCGGTGGAAAATCTGACCGATTACCTGGAACGCCACCCCGAGGCCCTATTGCGGGGCAAGGGAAGGTATTAAGGTGTGGCTGTGGCCGGAGGACGGTGGGATAGAGGTCAGAGATCAGACCTCTGCCCCTACAATTGACACCTTGGTGTTTTGGTGATAAAGTGTAGGTTACTGTAAGAAATATATACATCTCAACCAGATACTCAGCCCGGAGCCTTCAATGAGCCGCCTGACCATTACTCTCAGCGACGAGGTGCACCAGGCCCTGAAACAAACCGCCGTCCGGCAAGGACGCAGCATAGGGCAGATTATTGAGGAGAGCCTGCGTCTGCGTGGGATAAAAGATATGGACAACGCCCGGCAGCTCCTCGCCCGGGCCCGGTCGCACGCACGGTGCACAGAAGATGAGGCGCTTCAGTTGACTGTACAGGAAACCCGAGCTCAGCGGACCACATGACATCCAAGGTCTTTATCATAGACACCAATGTCCTGGCTGCCGGGCTGATTACTGCAAACCCCGCCGCCCCAACAGCCAGAATTGTGGATGCTATGCTCAGTGGCCAACTCTTCTACCTCCTATCCAAGGAATTGCTGCTTGAATATCGAAATGTCCTGCTGCGTCCCAAGCTCACCTCGCTGCACGGACTTTGTGAGCCGGAAATAGACAATTTTCTCCTTGAGATAACTGCAAACGCCATTTGGCGCGAGGTATCAGCCGACACCCGGCACCAGTCACCCGATCCGCAGGACATCCACCTGTGGGCCCTTCTGGACTCAGAGCCGAACGCAGTCTTAATCACTGGAGACCGTTTGCTTATTGATCAGCCACAGCCGGAAAGCTCGGTCATTTCTCCGGCAACCTGGGCTGAAGTTTTTGGGCAATAGGCGGTGGACGGAGATCAGACGTCAGATGTCGGTGGGCAGAGGTCAGAGGTCAGACGTCAGAAATCGGTGGGCGGGAGTCGGTGATCGGTGGTCCGTGGTCGGGAAGAGGAAAAAGACAGTGGTCGGTAGACGTAGTCGGTGGGCAGTAGGCAGTAGACAGTGGAACGTGGCCTGTGGTCGGTAGACGGAGATCAGAGATCAGAGGGCAGTGGTCAGAACTCAGAGGGAGGCAGAATAGCTGGAGAATATGGCCCAGTTCATTCGCGTCCGAGTGTAGGGGCGAATAATGATTCGCCCTCTTGTGGCTAAGCGGCGATGCACCAGAAGAAACACCCCCCAACCCCCCTCAAGGGGGGACCGGGCTGGCGGAGGACCGCGGGTTAGTATTCGGCATCCGGATAATGCGTAGAACTGTTCCGGCTGGCCTTGCCCTTTACTGACCTCTGACGTCTGATCTCTGATCTCTGACGTCTGATCTCTGATCTCTGATCTCTGCTTACCGGCCACTGTCCACTGACTACCGACCACTGTCCACCGACCACCGGTTGTCATTCGTAAGCGAGCCTGCGAGCTTAGAATCTCTGATCATAACGGAAGACGGAATGCCTGCGGAATACGGCCTGGACCCCATCAGCATATATTCTCACTCTGTCCTCGGTATCAAGGTGCAAGATCAAAAGCAGGGGGGTCTGCCTTCTCTTTCTGACCTCCTTCCAGGAACACTCGTTGAAGGAAATATTCATGAAAAAGCTCAGCATCTGTCTCTTGGTCCTGCTTGTGTCCGCCGTGGGCTGCGCCTCCTCCCCACCGGCCAGGTTCTATCTGCTCAATCCCGCTGCAGGCGGCCAGGAACCTCATCCGGAACAGCAGGCGGCCGAACAGATCGGCCTTCAGGTCCAGGTTCCGGACTACCTGGATCGGCCCCAGATCGTGGTCCGGGAAGGTGAAAACCGACTTTCCCTGTCCGAGCTGGACCGCTGGGCCGAGCCCCTGTCCAGGATGATCACCAGAGTGCTCAGCCAGGAGCTGGCCGCTGGCCCATCACCGGTCCGGGTCAATACGCCCGGTTCATCCGAAGACGACATGCGGATCTGGGTCCAGATCCTGCGCCTGGACGGAAAGCCCAGGGGCAGGGTGCATCTTAGCGCCGACTGGCGAATTGCCTCAACCAGAATGGACAACGCTCAGAGCGACTCCTTTTCAACCACAGTTCCCGCCCCTGCTCAGGACATGGACAGCCTTGTCCAGGCTCATGAACAGGCGATCCAGGAGCTGGCTGCAAACCTGCGGGAGGCGTTGAGCAGGACACGGTAGTCGGTGGACAGTGGGCAGTGGACAGTGGGCGGTAGTCGGTGGACAGAGATCAGAGGTCAGAGGTCAGACGTCAGACGTCAGAAATCGGTGGGCGGTAGTCGGTAGTCAGTGGGCGGTGGACAGTGAAAGACGGAATGCGGCCTGCGGCTGGTTCCGGCGGGTTTGGGTGTAGGGGCGAATGATCATTCGTCCTCTTCCGGTTTGGAGGAGATCATATGATCGCCATCCGAATGTGTGCAATATAGCCGGAACCGACGTATGCCGTCCCCCCTTGAGGGGGGAATCCAAGGGGGGTGTTGCCGGGCCGTTACTGCCGGAAAAGCCAAAACGAACACCCCCCAACCCCCCTCAAGGGGGGACGGGGCTGGCGTAGGATCACGGGTTAATATCCGGCATCCGGACGATGCGCAGCCCTGTTCCGGCTGTCTTCGTTCTTTACTGACCTCTGACGTCTGATCTCTGGCCGCTGACTTCTGACCTCTGGCTTCTGTCTTCTCTCCACCCCCCCTCAAGGGGGGACGGGGCTGGCGTGGGACCGAGGTTTATTATCTAGGCATCCGGATGATGCGCAGAACTGTTCCTGCTGTCTTTGCTCTTTACTGACATCTGACGTCTGATCTCTGATCTCTGCTTACCGGCCACTGCCCACTGACTACCGACCACCGCTTGTCATTCGTAAGCGAGTCTGCGTAGATTAGCGCAGATCAGCGGGCAATTCTCTTCCTTTCTTGCCCTTTGCCTTCTTCTTTGTCATCGTCAACGTATCCAATTTTCACCCCAGAGGCCGGCATGTCCAACCACGAACCCGACATCCGCTGGAAACAGCGATTTCAAAATTTTGAAAGGGCCTATCTCCAGCTCAAGGCACCTGTCATGGAGGTCGAGAACCTGTCCGATCTGGAAAAAGAGGGATTGGTTCAAAGATTTGAGTACACCTTTGAGCTGGCTTGGAAAACACTCAAAGACTATCTTCAGGAACAAGCGGTGGATGCCCGTTTTCCTCGGGAAGTGATCAAGGAATCCTTTCATTACGGACTCATTGACGATGGCGAGCTGTGGATGGATATGCTGGCCAAAAGGAACATGATGGCCCACACCTATGAGCAAGCTGCATTCAGGCAGGCGGTGAGTGATATCGTCTTCAGTTTCTATCCAGCCATCACCTCCCTTTATCAGTACCTGAGACAAAAAATCTAAAATATGTTCGGGCTCAACTATTCCACCCTGGCCATCATCATTCAAGAAATTCAGAAATTCGCCCAAATCCAGGAAGCAATAGTCTTTGGATCCCGGGCCAAAGGAACCTCCACCCCCGGGTCGGACATAGACATTGCCGTCAAAGGCCCCAACATCTCATCCCAGACGGTGGACAAACTGCGCCGGATATTGAATGAAGAAGCGCCGATCCCCCATCACGTGGACATTGTCCATTATGAGAAAATCACAAACCACAGCCTTCGGGAGCATATCGACAGGGTAGGGAAAGCTCTGCCGCTTCAAGCAAAAAGGGGCGAATGATTATTCGCCCCTACACACGAACGCGCCTGAACCGGGTCACATTCTCCAGCCATTCTGTCTTCCACTGGCTATTGCCTACCGGCCTCCGGCCACTGCCTTCTCCCTCTTCCCGACTCCCGACCCTGTCTTCTGTCTACTGCCCCCTGGCTCCTGCCCACTATCTTCTGACCTTTCTCCGGTCCAGAGTCTGACTTCTGACGTCTGACCTCTGATCTCTATCTTCTTCCACCGACCCCCGACTCCTGTCTTCTCCCTCTTCCTGACTCCTGACTCCCGAGTCCTGACTACTGTCCTCTGACCTCTGATCCCGCCTCTCAAACTACTCGTTTACCGCCTGGCAGCCTTCCTCCCGGGACGGCTCCAGGCAAACCAGGGGCCAGACCTCGTCGATATGCTCCACGGTCTTGACCTCCAAGTTCTTGCGCAGCTCGGCCGGGACCTCGCTCAGGTCCTTGGCGTTCTGGGCCGGAATGATGACCATCTTCACCCCGGCAGCGGCTGCGGCCAGGATCTTTTCCTTGATCCCTCCGACCGGCATGACCCGGCCGCGGAGGGTGATCTCTCCGGTCATGGCCACATCATTGCGCAAGGGCCGGTTGGTCAGGGCCGAAAGCAGGGCCATGACCAGGGTCACCCCGGCTGACGGGCCTTCCTTGGGCGTGGCTCCGGACGGGACATGGATATGGATGTCCCGCTTCTCGGCAAAGTCCGGATTGACGTTCAGCCGGTCGGACCTAGCCCGGGCATAACTCAAAGCGGCCTGGGCGCTCTCCTTCATCACCTCCCCCAGCTGCCCGGTGGTGATCAGCTTGCCCTTTCCAGGCAGGGTGGAGACCTCCACATGCAGGATCTCGCCCCCGGTTGCGGTCCAGGCCAGCCCAAGGGCCACGCCGGCAGGCAGGTCCTTCTCCCGCTCCTCTTCCAGATAACGGGGCACGCCCAGATACTTGGAGACATTGCCGGGCAGGATGCGAAAGGACTTCTCCGCCCCCTCGGCCACCTGCCGGGCGACCTTGCGGCAGACAGACCCGATCTCCCGTTCCAGATTACGCAGCCCGGACTCCCGGGTATAGTCCCGAATGATCCGGGATAGGGCCTGATCGCTGAAGGAGACCTTGTCCTCTGTCAGCCCGTTCTCCTCGATCTGCCTGGGCAGGAGATAGCGCTTGGCGATCTTGATCTTTTCCTGCTCCGTATAGCCCGGGATGCGGATAACCTCCATCCGGTCCAGAAGAGCCGGAGGGATGGTATCCAGGATATTGGCCGTGCACACGAACATGACCTTGGACAGATCGTAGGGCACGTTCAGGTAGTGATCGGTAAAGGTGTTGTTCTGCTCCGGGTCCAGGACCTCCAGCAGGGCGGAGGACGGATCGCCCCGGAAGTCGGCCCCGACCTTGTCGATCTCGTCCAGCATGAACACCGGGTTCCTGGTGCCGGCCTCCTTCATGCCCTGGATGATCCGTCCGGGCATGGACCCGATATATGTTCGGCGATGGCCGCGGATCTCGGCCTCATCCCGCATGCCGCCCAGGGACATGCGCGTGAACTTCCGGTTCAGGCTCCTGGCAATGGACCGGCCCAGGGATGTCTTGCCCACACCCGGCGGCCCCACAAAGCACAGGATCGGTCCCTTCATCTTGGGATTGAGCTTGCGCACGCTCAAGTACTCCAGGATGCGCTCCTTGACCTTCTCCAGGTCGTAGTGATCCTCGTGCAGGATCTTTTCCGCCTTCTTGATATCCAGCTGGTCCTTGGACGTTTTCTTCCACGGCAGCTCCACCATCCAGTCCAGATAGGTGCGGATGACTGTGGCCTCTGAGGAGTCGGGATGCATGTTCTCCAGGCGGTTTAACTGCTTGACCACCTCTTTCTTGACCTCCTTGGGCATCCCGGCCTTGTCGATCTTGGACCGCAGCTCCTCGAACTCCTCGTCCTCGCTCTCGTCCTCACCCAGCTCGGACTTGATGGCCTTGAGCTGCTCCCGGAGGAAGAACTCCTTCTGAGCCTTGTCCATGCCCTCCTTGGCCATGTTTTGGATCTTGCTCTGCAGGGAGGCGACCTCCACCTCCTTCATCAGCTGCCGGTTGACCCTTTTCAAGCGCTCCATGGGATCCACGTCTTCCAGAATGGCCTGGGCGGTTTCCGTGGGCATCCGCAGGTTGGACGCGATCAGATCGGCCAATCGCCCCGGCTCCTGCACACTGTTTAACACCGACATGATCTCTGAAGGGTCCATTCCCCGCAGGGAGATGATCTTTTCGCTCTGCTCCCGGGCGGTGCGCATCTGGGCTTCGGCGTCCGGGCCGATCTCTTCCAGCTCCTGCTCGGAAATGGCCTCGATGTTGACCACAGGATGGGGATCCTCTTGGACAACCTCGGTGACCTTGGCCCGGGAAAGGCCCTGGACCAGCACCTTGAGCCGGCCGTCGGGCATCTTCAGCATGCGCATGATCAAGGCCACCGTGCCGGTGTGATAGACATCGTCCAGTCCCGGCTCCTCGACCTTGTCATCCTTCTGAGTGGCGATGAACACATAGCGCTTGTCGTTCAAAGCCGCTTCAATGGACTTGACCGACTTGTCCCGGCCCACGAACAGGGGCAGGATCATATAGTTGAAAACAACGATGTCCCGGACAGCCAGCAGGGGCATCTGGGCGGGGAAATCCATCTTGCGTTCTGAATCCTCCCCGTCCTCCTCCTGGATAACCACCTGGGCCGCGGGACCCTGCTCAGTCTGCAGGTATTGGTTCAATTCATCATCGTTTACGTTTTTCTTGTCATCTGTCATGTTCCATCACCTGTATTTGGCTATTTCTGGGTTGCACACAGATCACGAACCCTGTGCAGTCAGCTTGGTGAATCCGTTTCCAGGGCCGGAATCAGCCCGGAGTGGACTCATCTGTAAACAATAATACACAAAACGTCTGGAGCAACCCCTTGACCGAAAATTCTGAGCCCATGGGGGATCGGAAGATAGAGGGCAGAGGTCAGACGTCAGAGATCAGAGGTCAGAGGTCGGGAAAAGGAAGAAGACGGTGGCCGGTAGTCGGTAGACGGTGGACAGAGATCAGACTCCGGAAAGGATAGAGGTCAGAGATCAGAAGTCAGAGGGCAGAGGTCAGAAATCGGTGGGCGGTAGTCAGTGGGCAGTTGACAGTGGAAGACGGAATGCGGCCTGCGGCTGGTTCCGGTGGGTTTGGGTGTAGGGGCGAATAATCATTCGCCCTCTTGTGGCTAAGCGCCGATGCACCAGAAAAAACACCCCCCAACCCCCCTCAAGGGGGGACAAGGCTGGCGTAGGACCTCGGTTTGATATCATGCAGCCGGATGATGCGCTAAACTGTTCCGGCTGTCTCGTTCTTAACTGACCTCTGACGTCTGATCTCTGACCTCTGATCTCTGCCCACCGACCACTGGTTGTGGCCAATATAGCTGGAAGCGGCACATGCCGTCCCCTTGGGGGGACAAGGCTGGCGGAGGACCTCGGTTTGATATCATGCAGCCGGATGATTCGCTGAACTATTCCGACTGTCTTTCTTCTTTACTGACCTCTGACGTCTGACGTCTGATCTCTGACCTCTGACGTCTGACCTCTGACCTCTGATCTCTATCTCTGCCCCCCGGGGCCCCCCTACAGCAATCCTCTCTCCTGAAAGCTGTAGTAGCTCTCTTCCGCCACCACCACATGGTCCAGAACCCTCAGCCCGATTTCCCCGGCCGCCTTCTGGACCCGCCGGGTCAAATCCTTGTCCTGTACCGAGGGAGTGGGATCTCCACCAGGGTGGTTGTGGATCAAAATGACCCCAGACGCCTGCCATTTCAGGGCTAGGGCCATGATCTCCCGGGAATAGACCAATGCCTGATCCACTGTCCCCTGCGAGACCTGAACAAAAGAAATCAACCGGTTCTTGTTGTCCACCAAGGCCGCCCAGAAGCTCTCCACCGGCTGATGCCCGATTCGGGAACAGGCCATTTCCGCGACCGTGCCGGGGGTGCAGAGCATCTCTTTTCGCCGCAGGGGGGATTCCTGCAGCCGGGCCCAGAACTCCTGCCACACTCCCCAGAAGGTCTCCAGCCCCGGACCGAAGCCCTCAACCTCCCGCAGCTCTTCCTGGCGGGCGGTAAAGACTCCCTTCAGGGAGCCGAACCTTTGAAGCAGATCCTTGGCCAGGGGCTTGGTGTCCCTGCGGGGCAGGCCGTAGGCCAGCAGCAGCTCCAGGAGCTCGTAGTCGGCCAGGCTGGACCGGTCCTGGCGGAAGCGTTCCTTCAGGCGCTTGCGGTGGCCGATGTAGTGAGGCTGGTCAGACATAGGCTCAAACCTGCTGCGGATTGGTGGGACGGGCGCCGCTTCCTCCGAACACCTGCATCATTCGGCTGACCACCAGCTCCTGGGCTTGGGACTGGGAAAACTCCCCGGATTTGATCCCTGATTCCGCCTCCAGGATCACAGTCCACAGCCGGCTCAAGCGCTGAGGGCCCAGCCGGGAGGCCATCTGCTTCTTCTCCGCCTTGACCCGGCCGGGCATGAAAACCTTGTCCTCCTCTCCGGCCTGGAGCTGCCAGAGGACCCTGGCCTCGCGCTGCAGCAGGGCCAGAAAAGGCATGAGCATATCCGCATTGGCCCCAAGCTGGTTTCGAAGCAGGGTCCGCCAGAGCTCCACTTCCTTGCCCCTGCTCTGCAGGGCGCGGATAAATGCAAAGATGTCCAGATCCGGCTGAAAGGACAGGACCTGCAAATCGCTCTCCTGCATGGACCTGCGCTCGGCCAGAAGGAGGGAGAGCTTCTCCAGCTCGTTGCCCAGAGCAGCCGCATCCAGGGGCAGGGCGTTGACCAGGACCGATCGAACGGGTTCCGGGATGTCTATACCTTGGGCAACGGCCCAGGCCTCGACCCGCTTCTTAACTGCCGTTCGGTCCAGTCCGGCGGAGCGCCACACCCACCCCTTGTTCTCAGCCACCTTCCAGAAGGCCTGCTTCTGCAGGACGGCCGGAATGGGCGGCTTGCCCCGCTCCCACTGCTTCTCCAGGCACAAAAACGGCCATATCCCGGTTCGAAAGCTTCCCAGGATCGGATGCAGCTTTTTCCAGTCCTCGGCCTTGAAGTGCTCCGCCTTGCGCACAACCACCGCAGTCGGACGCCCGAGGAGACTGGTCCAGGTCAGGGCCTGCCAGCAGGAGTCGGGGAGCTCCTCGTCCGCCCAAAAGGTCCGCACCTTCCAGGTATCGTCCTGGGCAGCCAGCAGGGCGTGAATGCGTTCTTTGATCAGCTGCCCGTCCGGGCAGACGCAGAAGGTGAATCCGTGGCGGGTGTTTTTTGACATAGACGGCGCTTATGCAATGGACTGGAGGCAACGGACAGTGGTCAGTGGTCGGCGGCTGCCGCCACTACTAAAATCCCGCACTGAGCTGACCGGCCAGGGCGTCGGCCGCATCCTCGACGACCCGCCGCTCCGCTTCCCGCTTTTCTCCCGCCCCGGTAAACGATTCGCGCACATTCACCGGCGAGGAAGCCCACAGCAGGCTTCTGTCCTCCGCAGAGAGGATCCTGGCCTCCATGCTCAGAGCGATCTGGGATCTCAAGGTCTCCTCTTCCGCGCTCTCCACCTTGGTATAGTCCCTGTATCTGGTGATGATCAGCTCCAGCAGGCCTTCGGCCTGGTCCCGGTCCACCCAGGCCACCCGGCCCCGCCTGGTGAACTCGTCCCGGACCTCGGATATCAGCCGGGATTCGATCCATGGCTCGGTGCTAGGGTTTTCCACCCGGTCGATGTACAGGCTGGTGATCCCATGGGGCATCTCGATGGGAACGGATGAGGAGAGGTGATACCCGCAGGCAGGGAGAACCGCGAGGAGAACGCCAACCACCCAGATACGGACTGCATATCGTAATCTCATCGCTTGGCCCCTCACCCCACAACCACATTGACCAGCTTCTCCGGGACAACGATGACCTTTTTCACCTCTTTGTCCTGGATGTGCCGCTGGACGTTCTCGTTGTCCAGGGCCAGGGCCTTGATGTCTTCCTGCTCCGCCTGGGCAGGGACCGAGATCCTGCCCCTGAGCTTGCCGTTGACCTGGACAACGATGGTGACCTCGTCTTTGTGCAATGCCTGCGGATCGTGCTCCGGCCAGGACCTGGCCGCAAGGCAATGGTCGTAGCCGGTCATGGCCCACAGCTCTTCGCAGATATGCGGGGTCATGGGGTACAGACAGAGAAGAGCGGTGGACCAGGCCGAGGAAAGGACCTTGCGGCCGCTCTCAGTCCGGCTCAGCTCATCGTAGGCCGCACTGACCGCATTGGTCAGCTCCATGACCGCGGCAATGCAGGTATTGAACTGAAACTCCTGTTCCAGATCCCTGCTGATCTTGAGCAGGGACTCGTGTTCCTTGCGCCGCAGGTCGCGGCCGGTCGTGGACAGCTCACCGTCCTCCAGCCGGGCGCAGGGGCCGATGGGGGTGAGCAACGGAGACAGCTGATCATGCAGGCGCCACATGCGGTGCAAAAACCGGTGGGCGCCCTCCACTCCCTGATCGTTCCAGTCCAGATCCTTCTCCGGGGGAGCGGCGAACAGGGTGAACAGCCTGGTGGTGTCCGCCCCGAATCGGTCCAGCATCTCGTTGGGGTCAACGATATTGCCCTTGGACTTGCTCATCTTGGCCCCGTCTTTGAGGACCATGCCCTGGGTCAGCAGATTGGCGAAGGGTTCGCTGTGCTCCAGGTAGCCCAGATCCCGCAGGGCCTTGGTGAAGAACCGGGCATACAGCAGGTGCAGGATGGCGTGTTCAATGCCCCCTATGTACTGATCAACCGGCATCCAGTAGGACAGCTCCCGGGGATCGAAGGGGGCATTGTCCAGCTTGGCCGATGTGTAGCGGGCAAAATACCAGCTGGACTCCACAAAGGTATCCATGGTGTCTGTTTCCCTGCGGGCCGGGCCGCCGCATGCAGGGCAGGTGGTCTGAACAAAATCCTCGGTTTCCGGCAATGGAGAACGGCCGTCCGGCCGGGTCTGCACACCTGTGGGCAGGACAACCGGCAGATCATCTTCCCGGACCGGGACCGCCCCGCACTTTTCGCAGTAGACCACCGGGATGGGCGCGCCCCAGTAGCGCTGCCTGGAGATATTCCAGTCCCGGAGCCGGTAGTTGACCGCCTTTTCTCCCAGACCCTTTTCGGCCAGGTGCTCCGTGATTCTGGTCTTGGCCGTCTCATGATCCAAGCCGGAGAACTCGCCGGACTGGACCAAATATCCAGGCCCGGCATAGGCGGCCTGAAGCCCGCCCTCGTGCTCCTCCTGATCGGCCGGCTTGATCACTTCCCTGATCTCCAGTCCGTATTTGCCGGCAAACTCAAAGTCCCGCTGATCATGGGCCGGGACGGCCATGACCGCACCGGTTCCGTACTCCATGAGCACGAAGTTGGCCACATACACAGGTATGGGCTCTCCAGTCACTGGATTGATGCAGTAGGCCCCGGTAAAGACGCCTTCCTTCTCCGTATCCTCTGCGGTCCGCACACTGCGGTCCGTTGCCTGCATCCGGCGGACAAAGGCCGTCACTTCCTCTTCCTGCGGCTTTCCCCGGACCAATTCCTCAATCAGGGGATACTCCGGAGCCAGGCTCATGAACGTGGCCCCATACAGGGTGTCCGGCCGGGTGGTGAAGACCCGGATGTTTTCATCCCCGCCCTGGACCGGAAAATCTATCTCCGCACCCAGACTGCGGCCAATCCAGTTTTCCTGCATGATCCGCACCCGCTCCGGCCAGCCCGAACGCAGGGTCTTTAGATCGTCCAGAAGCTCGTCGGCGTAGGCGGTAATGCGCACGAACCACTGGGCCAGCTCCTTGTTCTCCACCATGGACCCGCACCGCCAGCACTCTCCGTCTTCCACCTGCTCGTTGGCCAGCACGGTCTGACAGTCGGGACACCAGTTCACCGGGGCCTGCTTGCGATAGACCAGCCCCTTGTCCCAGAGCTTGAGGAAAAAAAGCTGCTCCCAGCGGTAATAGGACGGATCGCAGGTGGCCAGCTCCCTGTCCCAGTCCAGGGAATAGCCCAGGCGCTTGAGCTGGGAGCGCATCTCGTCGATATTGGCGTAGGTCCACTTTGCCGGATGGGTGTTGTTCTTGATGGCCGCGTTTTCCGCCGGGAGACCGAATGCGTCCCAGCCCATGGGATGCAGGACGTTGTAGCCCTTCATCCACTTGAAACGGGCAATCACATCCCCGATGGTATACACCCGGACATGGCCCATATGGATGCGCCCGGACGGATAGGGGAACATCTCCAGCACATAGTATTTTTCCTGTTCTGTATCGGCCCGGGCGGCGAAAAGATTGTCCTTTTCCCAGCGTTCCTGCCATTTCTGCTCTATCTGCACAGCGTGGTATTGGGACATAGCTAACTTTGGTTGTCGGTTATTCGTTGTTCCTTCGTCGCTTCCGCACCCAGCACCGGAGGGGATGTCAGGGCCTGTAGCCGGGAGCCTGTGGGCAGAGATCAGAGATCAGACGTCAGAACTCTGACGTCTGACCTCTGATCTCTGTCTTCTGACTTCTGCCTTCTGTCTTCTTCCTCTTGCCGACTTCCGACCTCTGTCTTCCGGCCTACGCACTCTGCTCCCGGGCATGGACAATGGCGTCCAGGATGCCGTTCACGAATCCTCCGGACCGATTGTCTCCAAACTTCTTGGCCAGCTCGATCCCCTCATTAATGGCCACCTTGTCCGGCACATCCTCTCGATGCAGGAGCTCAAAAAGGGAAAGACGGAGCACGGTCAGCTCTATCTTCCCGATCCTCTCCAGACGCCAGTTCTTGCAGTGAGCGGTAATCAAGGCATCCAGCCGGGGCAGGTTGGACAGCACCCCCCTGACCAGCTCCAGGGCGAATCCGTCGCCTGTGCCCAAATCCTCCTCATGGTTGCCTATGAAATGGTCGAAGGTCCGGAGCATGTGCCCAAGATCCGGCTGGGGATAGAATTGCATCCCGTACAGGACCTGGAAGGCCTTCTCCCTGCCTTGCCGCCGTGGGCTCTTGTGTTTTTTTGCCATGGTCACACGGATTGAAGTTGCCGCAGAACGTGTGCTGTCTCCAAGGCAGCCAACGCAGCCTCCGCGCCCTTGTTTCCGGCCTTGCTCCCGGCCCGTTCAATGGCCTGCTCCAGGGAGTCGGTGGTCAGGACGCCGAAGCCCACGGCCTTGCCGCTTTCCAGGGACACATTGGCCAGGCCTTTGGAGACCTCGGCCGCTACATAGTCGAAATGGGGTGTGGATCCCCGGATCACCGCTCCCAGGCAGATGATCCCGTCCAGGTCGTCTTGAGCAGCCAGCTGCTTGACCACCACAGGCATGTCAAACGCCCCGGGAACGCGGACAATGCGCATATCCTCCCGGCTACCCCCGTGCCGGAGCAAAACGTCCACTGCTCCGCTGATCAAGCGATCGACGATAAAGTCGTTGAACCGGCTGGCCACCAGGGCGAAACGCAGCCCCTCGGCCTGCAGCTGTCCTTCAATAGTGGAAATATGGTGCATAATTCACATCCGTTTGGATTATATTTATGTGAAAAACTGTTATTGGTTAATAGTTGGCATAATCCAAATCGAAATCGGGATCGGTATCGAAATCGTTTGTATGCTTGGTTAGCGCATACGTGTCTGCGCCTTGGCAGGCATGCGGGTTGATGAGAGCAATCAGAGATTCTTCGCTCCCAGGCTCGATTACGAACGACGACCGGAGGTCAAAGATCAGACGTCAGAGGTCAGTAAAGAGCAAAGACAGCCGGGACAGTTCAGCGCATCATCCGGATGCCTGATATCAAACCGAGGTCCTGGGTCAGCCTGCCCCCCTTGAGGGGAGTTGGGGTGTTGTCTGTGGCTTTCCCGGGATCTGCGGCGTGCCAACACCCCCCTTGGATTCCCCCCTCAAGGGGGGACGGCATGTGCCGCTACCAGCTATATTGTACACATTCAGAGGACGATCACTCATTCCCCTCCAAATCCGAAGAGGGCGAATGATTATTCGCCCCTACACACAAACCCGCCGGATCCAACCACTCTTCGGCTGAGATTTCTTTCTTCCACTGACTACAGACTACCGACCACTGTCCGCCTTCCACCGGCTACTGCCTACTGCCCACCGACTACCAGCGTCTGACCTCCGACGTCTGACCTCTGATCTCCGTCTACCGACTACCGATTCCCGGCCACTGTCCGCCTTCCACCGGCTACTGACTGCAGACCGCTGTCATCCGTCTATTGTGTTTCGCCGAAAGACTCCAGCAGATGGCCCAGCTTTTCCTTCTTGGCCCGCAGGTAGTTGGCATTCGTCTCGCACAGCGGGCCTTCCAGGGGAACGCGCTCCACGACCTCCAGCCCGTATCCTTCCAGGCCGACAATCTTTTTTGGATTATTGGTCATCAGGCGCATCTTGGACACCCCGAGATCGACCAGGATCTGGGCCCCGATGCCGTAGTCCCGCAGGTCGGGCTTGAACCCGAGGCTCAGATTGGCCTGCACTGTATCCTGTCCCAGATCCTGCAGGTGGTAGGCCCGGATCTTGTTGCCCAGGCCGATGCCCCGGCCTTCCTGGCGCATGTACAGGACCACTCCGGCCCCTTCATCCTCGATCAGGCGCATGGCCTTTTGGAGCTGCGAGCCGCAGTCGCAGCGCAGGCTCCCAAAGACGTCTCCGGTCAGGCACTCGCTGTGCACTCGGACCAGGACCGGATCATCCTCCTTGATCTCCCCCTTGACCAGGGCGATATGGGTGTAGTCGTCTATATCCGATTCATAGGCCAGGGCCCGGAAACTACCGTGGCAGGTGGGCAGCTCCGCCTCTCCGACGCACTGGACCAGGGAGTCGAACTTGGACCGATAGCGGATGAGATCTTCAATGGTGGCGATCTTCAGCCCGTGCTCCTGAGCAAAGACCTCCAAGTCGGGCATCCGGGCCATGTTCCCGTCGTCGCGCATGATTTCACAGATCACCGCCGCCGGCTTCAGTCCTGCCAGCTTGCTGAAGTCGACGCTGCCCTCGGTCTGCCCTGCCCGGACCAGGACCCCGCCCCTGCGGGCCCGCAGGGGAAAGATATGTCCGGGGGTGGAGACGTCTTCAGGCTGAACCCGGTCCTGAACTGCGCTCAAAATGGTGGTGGCCCGATCGTAGGCGGAGATTCCCGTGGTCACCCCCTTGGCGGCTTCAATGGATACAGTGAAGGCCGTACCGAAACGGGATTCATTGCGCTTGGGCTGCAGGGGCAGCTGCAGCTTGTCGACCCACTCCGGGGCCAGGGCCAGACAAACCAGCCCCCGTCCGTACTTGGCCATGAAATTAATGGCTTCCGGAGTAACCTTTTCAGCGGCAATGGTCAGGTCACCCTCGTTCTCCCGATCTTCATCGTCGACCAGGATCAGCATTCGGCCCTGTTTGATCTCCTCAATTGCCTCTTCCGGGGTGCACGTGCTCATCTTCGGCTCCGCTTTTTCCTAAGGGTTTTATATGAAAAACTGTTATTCGTTAATAGTTGGGATAATCCAAATCGAAATCGGGATCGCTATCGAAATCGAAAGAATATGTCATTTTGTGCAGCAGGAATCCTCAGTTTATGGATATCGATCCCGATCCCGATAGCGATTACGAATCCGAAGAAAGAAAATCACTACAATGGGTAAGCACTTTCAATCGGTATCGAAATCATTTGTATGTTTCGTGAGCGCAAGCGCGCCCGTCAGGGCATGTGGGTTGTATACAACAATGCATTTTTTGTTTTGATCCGGCTATCCCCCAAAACCGTGGCTGCGGAGAAAGTCCATGCTTATCTCCGTCTTGGGCTGTGCATTCTGCTCCTGCCAGGGATCGAGCATTTGCCGCACATACTTGGCAATCAGGTCCACCTCCATGTTCACCTCACTGCCGGGCCGCCAGGAATCGACGGTGGTGTCCTTCTGAGTGGCCGGGATGATATTGACCTCCAAAAATCCCTGGCCGCAGGCATTGACCGTTAAACTGATCCCGTCCAGGGCTACAGAGCCCTTGGGGACCACGTACGCAGACCACTGCGGATCAAAGCGCACTTTATAGACCCGGGACTGTCCGGCCGGAGCTATGGACTCTATCTCTGCCAGGCAGTCCACGTGGCCGCTGACCAGGTGCCCTCCCAGGCGGTCCTGTAGGGACAAGGCCCGTTCCAGGTTGACCCGGTCTCCGGTTTTCAGCCCTCCAATATTCGAGTGCTCCAGGGTCTCCTGGGAAGCATAAACCCAGAACGAACCCGGGGCAAACTCTTCCACGCTGAGGCACACACCGTTGACCGCAATGCTTTCCCCGAGCTGCAGGTCGGACCATGGGCTGTGCGGCCCTATGCGCATCCGCTGCTCGGACCTGGAGCCGGCAATGGCCTGGATGCTGCCCAGGCTTTGGATAAGACCGGTGAACATAGTGAATGAAAAACTCTTTGTCGTTCTTGATTCGTCGTTTTCGCCCGAAGCAGTGGCCGGTGGTCGGTAGCCAGTGGCCGGTAGCCAGTGGTCCGTATTCCGTAGTCAGTAGTCAGTAGGCAAACCTCAACGATCAGAAGACAGTGCCCGTCGTCAACGATCTGTAATCATGACGTCAGAGCAAAAAACATGCTGATTTCTTGCATCAAAGCCGGAAGAGGGCGAATGATTATTCGCCCCTACACACGGACCCGCCGGATAGAGGCAGAATTACACAGATCTTCCTTCTTCCACTGACCTCTGAGGTCTGATCTCTGACCTCTTCTTTCCGGCTACCGGCTACTGTCCTCTATCTTTTCCCCGTCCCCCCTAAAGGGGGGTTGGGGGGTGTCTCTTCTCTCTGTCTTCTGATCTCCGACCTCTGACCTCTGACTTCTGTCCTCTGTCCCCTGATCTATGCCGGCCTGTACACCAGCCACAGATCGCTGCCCACCTGCTCATGGCTGATCAAGCGCCATCCCAAGGCCTGGTCCATGGACTGCACCCTGCGCCCGGAGGCCACACTGACCCCGCCTTCATCGCCCAGGACCTTGGGAGCCAGGACCAGGTGGAGTTCATCCGCCAGACCGGCCTGCATAAGCTCCATGCCCAGCCTGCCGCCCCCTTCGCACAAAATTTCAGTGCACCCCAGGTCCGTGTACAGCCGGTGCAGCCCGGACCGGACATCCAGCCCTCCGCTTTTGTCCCCGGCCAGTCCGAAGATCCGCACTCCCCTGCTGCACAGTTTGGACGCCGCTTCTGATTCCGCCTGCTGGAGTGAGGTCAAGATCACAAGCTCCCCGGGCCTTTCGCGGACCACAAACAGGTCCTCCCCAACGTTCGGAAGCCTGGTGGTCAGCACAACGGCCAAGGGCTGCCTGCCGCCATGCACAGACCGATTGGTCAGCCGGGGATTGTCCGCGCGCATAGTGCCTCCACCGACCAGCACGGCCTGGGAAGCGGCCCGCATATCCTGAACCCGCTGCCGGGCCTGCTCTCCGGTCACCCAGGCCGAATGGCCGCCTCTGGCTGCAATCCGCCCATCCAGGGTAGCCGCCAGCTTCAGACGGACCAGGGGACGTGATTCCAGAGCCCAGGCCCGGAAATCGGCAATCAGATCCAGGCAGGCCTGTTCTTCCTCCCCGATCTCAACCTGCACCCCGTGCTCTTTCAGCCGCTTCGCTCCCCCTCCGGCCACATCCGGGTTTGGATCCAGGGTCCCGATGACCACCCGGGGTATCCCCGCGTCTATCACGGCCTGAGTACACGGGGGCGTTCGTCCGTGGTGGTTGCAGGGCTCCAAGGTTACCCACAGGGTGAGCTCCGTCAAGTCCCATCCTTTGTCCCTGGCCTGGCTCAATGCCTCGACCTCTGCATGGGGCAGGCCCGGCCCTTTGTGCCAGCCCACGGCGGCCGTAATGCCGCCCTTGGTCAACACAGCCCCGACGCAGGGATTGGGGGCGGTCCTCCCCTTGGCCTGCTCGGCCAGCTGAATGGCGAGAAGCATGGGCCGGGTCATAGCTCCAGCTCCAAGAGCTCGAACTCCACCTCCGCCTCCCGGAGCATGTCCGCCGCCAGCTGGTCTGGGTATCCCTGGGCGAAATATATCTTGGAAAACCGGCAGTTGATGAGCATTTTTGAACAGATAAGGCAGGGCTGGGTGGTGCAGAACAGTTGGGCACCGGCAAGCTCGATCCCATGGACCGCGGCCTGGATGATGACGTTCTGCTCGGCATGAAGACCTCGACACAGCTCATGCCGTTGACCGGAGGGGATATTCAGCTCTTCGCGCAGGCACCCTTGATCCAGGCAGTGAGCAAGGCCGGAAGGTGCTCCATTGTACCCGGTGCACAGGATGCGCTTGTCTTTGACTGCAACCGCCCCCACCTTTCGGCGCAGGCAGGTGGACCTTTCCGCCACCAGAAAGGCGATGCGCATGAAATATTCCGGCCAAGGCAGGCGCTGGGGCACGAAAACATCCTTTGAGGTCCGGGTTGATGCGGACGTTCAACCCAGTGAGCACGTGCCTGCTGCACAGGCACCCGGCTAGCAGCCCTGAAACAAAATGCAGGCGTTGGTTCCGCCGAACCCGAACGAGTTGCACAGCACCCTGTGCACCTGTTCCTGCCTGGAGCCCTCGGACACGTAGTCCAGATCGCATTCGGGATCCGGGTGTTCAAGATTAACAGTCCCCGGGATCATCCCCCGGTCCAGGGTCATCACGCTGAACACGCTCTCTATGCCCCCGGCCGCACCCAGGGCGTGCCCGATCATGGACTTATTGGCTGTCACGCTGATCTTTGAGGCGTGGGGTCCGAAGACTTTCTTTATCGCTCTGGTCTCGCACAGATCGTTCCACCACGTGGATGTCCCGTGGGCATTGACGTGATCGACGCCGCCGGCATCCAGCTCCGCCTCCGCAATGGCCGCCTGCATGGCGTGGGCCATCCCGGCTCCGCTCTCATCCGGGGCCGTTATGTGGTAGGCGTCGGCCGAGGCTCCGAACCCGACCACCTCGGCATATATGGTCGCGCCCCGTTGTTTGGCATGCTCCAGCTCTTCCAGAAGCAGAAATCCGCATCCTTCGGCGATCACAAAACCGTCCCGACCCTGGTCAAAGGGGCGGGACGCCCGGTGGGGGTCGTCGTTGCGCTCGGAAAGGGCCCGCATGGCATTGAACCCGGACACGGCCATGGGCGTGATGGTCGACTCCACCCCGCCGCAGATCATGGCCTTGACCCGGCCCAGCTTGATGTCGGAGAACGCGTAGCCGATGCTGTGCACCCCGGAGGCACAGGCCGAAGTGGTAACCAGGTTCGGCCCCTTGGCCTTGGTGGCGATGGCGATCTGTCCGGCCGCAATGTTGGATATCAGCTTGGGGATATAAAAGGGCGATATCCGTGACGGCCCCTTCTTCAGCAGTCGGGTGTGAAACTCTTCTATGGTCTCCAGTCCCCCAAGGCCGCATCCAAGGAGTATCCCCACCTCATGAGTCCCCTGCTCCGGATCGATCTCCAGCCCGGCATGATCGATGAGCATCCGGGATCCGGCCACTGCGAACTGATTGAACCGGTCCATGCGCTGGATCTGTTTGCGGGGAATATACTGCGCCGGATCAAAGTCCTTGACTTCTCCCGCTATCTTGGTGCTGAAGTCTGAACAGTCGAAACGGGTGATTGGACCAATCCCCGATTCCCCGGATATCAATCCATTCCAGCTGGACTCCAGATCGTTGCCCAACGGAGTAATGGCCGCCAGGCCGGTAACGACGACTCGTTTTCCAATCATGAAAACACACTCATGAGGTTGCTGTTTACCCGGTTTGCAAGGGGCGAATGATCATTCGCCCCTACACACGGACCGCCGGATCGAGACAGAATCGCACAGATCTTCACTTCTTCCACTAACCTCTGAC
Organism: Desulfovermiculus halophilus DSM 18834; assembly: GCF_000620765.1. Classification (NCBI taxonomy): domain Bacteria; kingdom Pseudomonadati; phylum Thermodesulfobacteriota; class Desulfovibrionia; order Desulfovibrionales; family Desulfohalobiaceae; genus Desulfovermiculus; species Desulfovermiculus halophilus. The sequence goes on along the minus strand of NZ_JIAK01000006.1, from coordinate 14,408 downwards.
GTCTGATCTCTGACCTCTGTCTTCCGGCCACCGACCACCGGCTACCGACAACTGACTACCGACTACAGGCTACTGACTACTGTACACTGTCCTCTGCCTTCTTCCCGTCCCCCCTTGAGGGGGGTTGGGGGGTGTTTTCTTTGGCTTTCCCGGCAGCAGCGCCCTGGCAACACCCCCCTTGGATTCCCCCCTCATAGGGGGGACGACATGTGCCGGTCCCAGCTATATTGCACACATTCAGAGGGCGATCACTCATTGTCCTCCAAATCCGAAGAGGGCGAATGATTATTCGCCCCTACACACGAACCCGGCGGATCGAGGCAGAATTGCACAGATCTTCACTTCTTCCACTGACCTCTGAGGTCTGATCTCTGACCTCTGTCTTCCGGCTTCCGACCACTGACTACCGACTACAGGCTACTGTATTCCGACTACCGGCTACCGGCTACCGACAACTGACTACTGTCCTCTGTCTTCTGTCCGCTACGCCGCCTGTCTGCTTTCGATGTACTTGATTGCGTCGTTCACGGTCCGCAGGTTCTGGGCCTCTTCATCGTCGATTTCCAAGCCGAACTCATCTTCCATGGCCATGATCAGCTCGGTGAGATCCAGGGAATCCGCCCCCAGATCGTCGACGAAATTGGCTTCCGGAACCACTTCGCTTTCGGCCACGTCCAGCTGTTCGGCCACAATATTTTTTATTTTTTCCAATACTGACATGCGTCCTCCTCGACCTGTTTGTTTCCTTGTAGGTTTACTGGTAGAGTCCTCCATTCACGCCGATGACCTGGCCTGTGATGTAGCCGGCCTGCTCCGAGGCCAGCCAGGCAACAGTCTCGGCCACATCCTCGGGACGGCCGAACCGGCCCAAGGGGATCCTGGCCAGATACGCATCCCTGACCTGCGGCTCCAGGGCTTCCGTCATCTCGGTGGCGATAAACCCGGGAGCTACGGCATTCACAGTCACGTTGCGCGGGGCGAGCTCCATGGCCGCGGCCTTGGTCAAGCCGATCAGACCGGCCTTTGAGGCGCAGTAATTGGCCTGTCCCGGATTTCCGGACTGACCGACCACGGATGTGATGTTCACAATCCGCCCGGTGCGCTGGCGGACCATGATCTTGGCCGCTTCCTGCAGACAGGCGAACGCCCCGTCCAGATTGACCTGCATAACGCGGTCCCAATCCGTGGATTTCATGCGTAGAAGCAGCCCGTCCTTGGTCACTCCGGCATTATTGACCAGAAGCCCAAGGTGCACCTGACCCTTGATCGATCCCCGAAAAAATGAGGCGACACTTTCCCGATCACTGACATCCAGGGCAAAGGCCCGGGCGGATCCGCCGCGCTCGGAGATGGCGCCGCAGACCTCCTCGGCCATATCAGCCCGGCTGGTGTAGGTTATATAGACCTGCCAGCCGTGAGCGGCCAGGACCTCGGCAATGGCCCGGCCGATCCCTCTGGACCCTCCGGTGACTATGGCTGTTTGTGCCTGTTCGCTCATAAAACTCGTTGTCTCTCTATGGTTGCGCTAAAACTGGAGCAGGGTGGCGCCCCAGGTCAATCCCGCTCCAAAGGAAACCAGCAGGACCTTGGCCCCTGTTTTGACCTGCCCCAGCTCCACGGCCTCGCCCAGGGCAATGCCCACAGAAGCGGCCGAGGTGTTCCCGTACCGGTCAACATTGATATAGACCTTCTCCAAGGGACAGGCCAGCTTTTTGGCCAGGGCTTCAATGATCCGCATATTGGCCTGATGGGGGATAAACAGATCGATATCCGCAATGGACAGTCCATTTTTGCCCAGAATATCCAGGGTCAGCTCAGCCATGCCCCGCACCGCATGTCGAAACAGCTCCCGGCCCTTCATCTGGATGAAGTACTCTTCCCCCACCTGCTGGCCCAAGGTATAGGGCCGGGCCGAATTGCCTTCGATACCCACTGGAAGCAGATCACCGAGACTCCCATCAGCCCGGAGCAGGGAGTCCACAATCCGGGCCTGGCTGCTCCCCTGCCCCGACACAATGGCCGCTCCGGCCCCGTCCCCGAAAAGGACACAGGTGTTCCGGTCCTGAAAATTGACCTTTGAGGTGCACACCTCGCTGCCCACGACCAGCACGGCCGAATCGGGCCGAACAGCCACGATCCCCCGGGCGGTGTCCAGACCGTAGGTGTATCCGGAGCACCCGGCGGCCAAGTCCATGGCCATCATGGCTCTGCTCGCACCCAGCTTGCTCTGGACCAGACAGGCGGTTGTCGGCTCACAGTAATCCGGAGTGAAGGTGGCAACCAGAATATGGGTCAGCTGATCCGCCCCCATTCCAGCATTCTGCAACGCCTTTCCAGCCGCATTCAAGGCCAGATCGGAGCAGCTCTGCCCCGTGCCAGCAATACGCCGTTCCTTGATCCCGGTTCTGGTCGTGATCCATTCATCGGAGGTCTCAACCAGCTGTTCCAGATCGCTGTTGGAGAGAATCCGTTCCGGAACGTAGTAGCCGACACCTAAAAGATATGATTGGGTATACATAGCCGTTTCAACAGCGTGCGGACTCCAGGCAGCTCACAGCGCCCGCGGAGGCCCCACAGCACGGTTGGTTCATATGGCGTGAAGACGAGGTGGATCCGGATGGCACAGAGCGTGATTCCAGAAAAGACCGCCCCGGTACGCCGGTTTTATGTCTCGTCCTGGGACTCTTCATTGTGTCCTGATCCCTTGCCTGCTGAAGAATGCAGAATATGCTTCAGCCGATGAAAACGGGTGATCTCCGGATGTGCTTCCAGACCGGCCCGGATGTCGTCGTTGGTCCGGTTTCGGATATACGATCCGGCCATCTGCACCGAGCTTTGAATGGCCCGCGTCCCGGAAGATCCGTGGCAGACGAATGACGCCCCATTGAGCCCCAGGAGCGGAGCGCCGCCGTACTCCTCGTAATCCAGCCGACGACGAAAACGCTTCAAGGCCGGCAAGGCGAGCATCCCCCCCAGCTTGGCCCAGAAACCCCGTCCCAGCTCCTTGCGCAGCATACTGGAAAAGGCCGTTCCAAGCCCTTCGGACAGCTTGAGGACCACATTGCCCACAAACCCGTCGCAGACCACAATATCCACATCGCCCTGAAAGATGTCCCGCCCCTCCACATTGCCCACAAAATTCATCGAGGTTCGGGCCAAAAGGCCGTAGGCCTCATTGACCAGCACATTGCCCTTGCCCTGCTCCTCGCCGATGCTGAGTATTCCTACCTGCGGCTCCGGGGTCTTGAGCACATTGACCGCCAAGGCCTCGGCCATGATTGCGAACTGGACCAAATGCCTGGGTTTGGAATCCACATTGGCCCCCACATCGATAATCAGCAGCGGCTTGTTCTCCCTGGGCAACACCGTGGCCAGCCCCGGGCGCTCAATGCCCTTGATCCGCCCCAGGGCGAACATGCCGCAGGCCAGAGTCGCGCCGGTATGCCCGGCACTGACCACTCCGTCCGCGTCATTCTCCCGAACCAGTTTATAGGCCACCTGAATGGAGGTGTCCTTTTTCCGGCGCATAATATGCGAGGGCTTATCGCCCATTTTGGCCACGTCATCGGCGTGAACAATGTCCACCTCAAGGCCGTCGACCATGGTTCGGGACAGCTCTTGCTCAATCTGCTCCTGGTTGCCGACCAAACGGAGCGCAATGTCCCGTCGCCGTGCCGCCTGGATTGCCCCAGGGACCATGACTTGAGGGCCATAGTCGCCGCCCATGGCGTCTATGGCGATCCTGGGACGGCTATTCGTCCCCATCTCCGGTTCCTGTGACCTGCCGTTCGCGGTAGGTTCCGCACGAAGGGCAGATCCGATGGGAAAGCCTGGGTTCGCCGCATGCGCAGTTGATCACATTGGGTGTGGGCACCCGGTGATGGGAACGGCGCATATTCTTTTTGGATTTCGATGTCTTTTTCTTGGGGACAGCCATTGTTCCTCTCCTTGACCTCTCGATTGCTTAAGTGACCACCGGGTTGGCCGGGGCCGTATATTCCTGAGTGAGCCTTTTCAGCCTATGACGTATTGATCTGCAGACGGCGGAGAACTTCCAGCCTGGGATCCAGGGTATTGCGATCGCACCCGCACTCGCCGGCATTCAGATTTCTTCCGCACTGGGGGCAAATCCCCCGGCAGTTCGGCATGCACAAAGGCTTGACCGGCAGAGCAAGAACGAATTGCTCCCATAAAACAGCGGCCAGGTCCAGCTCCAGACCTTCGCCCCCCTGCCGAAAGCGCTCGGCATATTCCTCCTCTTCGTTCTGCCCTTCCAGGGACTCGAACACGGTGAAGGGGACATCCAGAGGGCAGGGCATGCTCTCGGTGCAACGGTCGCAGACCAGGGATACGGAGCCCTGCAGCCGCCCTTGGATCAAAAGGCCGTCGCTTTGGGGAACGATGTGCAGCTCGGCCGTCAATGGCTCGACGATCTCGGCGTTGAGCTCAAACTCGGCCAGCGGTTCACTCCACACGGCCTGTTCAGATATTGTCAACCGACGTCCCTGAGCGGGACATTCGGCAAAAGAAACCCATATGTGCATCGTATTCGCCTCGTCAAACCGCTATATCTACGTGCAGCCGGGGCCGATTGTCAAGACGCACAGGCTTGCCATTTCCCAGTAAACAATATAGTGTATGTCTCTTTCTCAATGAGTGCAAACAATTTTTGCATCATGCATGAGTCGTCGGGGAAATGCGCAGCGCCGCACATTTTGACCTGTCTGCGGTCAGGGCCGGCTCCGTGTCCCGGACTGTTCCCCGGCTATCAGGGGCGGGTGGTCCCATTTGTATCTCACAATGCACGCTCACTGAGCATACGGGCTTGCCACGCAAGCTCTAAAGCAAACACTTCCAGGGAGGAAACAGATGGCCAAGCAATGCGCAGTTTGCGGAAAAAAACCCATGGTCGGTTTCAACGTCAGTCACGCCAACAACAAAACCAAGCGCAGATTCAAACCCAACCTGCAGCGGGTCAAGACCCAGCTCTCGGACGGACGGATCAAGCGCATCGATGTCTGCACCCGCTGTCTGCGCAGCGGCGGGGTCACCAAGCCGGTTATCAGCGGCACCTAAGCGGGGACGGCAGAGCAGAAGTCAGAAGACAGAGGTCAGACGTCAGATGTCAGACGTCTGACCTCTATCTTCTGTCCTCTAGACCTGCAGGGCCCGCTCCATGCGCCGCAGTACGTGCGCCTTGCCCAGAACCTCCATGGTTTCAAAGAGCCCCGGGCTGGCCTTTTTCCCAGTCACGGCCACCCGTATCGGCTGAGCCAGGAGCTTGAACTTGATCCCTGTTTCCTCCAAATATGCCCGGATACTCTCTTCCAGAGCCGACTGATCAAAGGACGCGAGTCCCTGGAGCCGCTCAATCAGGGCCTGAAGATGGGGCCTTACCTCTGCGGTCAGGACCTTGCCGACCAGGTCAGGATCATAGGCGATATCCTCATCGCTGAGCACGAAGACTGCGGCCTGATCCGCCATGTCGGCCATTGTTGCGGCCCTTGGCTGGAGCAGGGGAATGACCTGTTCCAGATAGGCGGCGTCCGGCACGGGAAGTTCCTTGCGCTGCAGCTGCTCTGCGAGCAGGGGAACGAGGTCTGCGGGCGGACTGTTCTTGATGTGCTGACTGTTCACCCAGTCCAGCTTTTCCGGGTTGAACACGCAGGCCGACTTACCGAGATTGTGCAAGGAAAAAAGCGAGATCAGCTCCTCCGGTTCAAACAACTCCTGGTCTCCATGTGACCAACCCAAGCGAACCAGGGTGTTCAGCACGGCCTGGGGCAAATATCCCCTGTCCCGATACTCCAACACAGACATGGCCCCGTGCCGTTTGCTCAGCTTCTTCTTGTCCGGCCCCAAAATCATGGGGACGTGCCCAAAGCTGGGCAGATCAAACCCCAGGGCCTGATACAAAAGGACCTGCTTGGGGGTATTGCTCATATGGTCGTCCCCACGCAGGATATGAGTCATGCCCATCAAGGCGTCGTCCACAACCACCGCCAGATTATAGGTCGGCATGCCGTCCGCCCGGCGGAGAACAAAGTCGTCAAGCTCTCGATTATCCACCCGGTTGTAGCCCCTCACCAGGTCCTCAAATCCAGTTTCTCCGTCCAGGGGGGCCTTGAGCCGGACTACCCGCCCAGGCCCCGGCCCCAGACCCAGCTCCCGGCAGCGGCCGTTGTATTTGGGCTTCAGCCCTTTGGCCCGGGCCTCTTCCCGCATGGCTTCGACCTCGTCGGCGCTGCATTGGCAGTAATAGGCCTTCCCGGAAGCAAGGAGCCTTTCGATATGCTCGTTGTACACATCCAGGCGCTGGCTCTGAAAATACGGCCCTTCATCCCAATCCATGCCCAGCCAGCGCATGGACTCCAGAATGCCCTCGGTCATTTCCCAGGTTGAGCGTTCAACATCCGTATCTTCAATGCGCAGGATAAACTTCCCGCCTTGACTTCTGGCCAGGAGCCAGTTGAACAAGGCGGTACGGGCGCCGCCTATATGCAGATTGCCGGTGGGACTGGGCGGAAAACGGGTTACGACGTGCTTGGTCATGATCTCTCCAGTTCACAGCTGCTTGGAGCAAATTTAAGTTTTCAATCCTGCATAAAAAAAGGCTCTTCGACCCAGAAAGTGGAATTGCCTCCATAAGAGTTTGCCGTCTCTTCTGTGTGCCGTGAGCGGCAGGCCCGAACATTTTCTTGGTCTCGCCACCCGGCACTCACGTGTATGATACGCTCACTCAAACAGAAAGTAGTGAACTGCACGTGAGTAGCCGGGAGGGGGCAGGGATCCCCCTTTGGCGGGGCTTAGAAAATACCGGGCCGAAAGTGGGCACACAGAAGAGATGGCAAACTCCAAAAAACCACAGGCTACGTCGAAGAACCAAAAAAAACAGCCCGCAACGAGCTGTTTTCTTTGTCTCCAACATGGGCGGTTCTTACTTGACTGCTTCAACAGCCTTGATTTCCGGAATCTTTTCCTTGATTACCCGCTCAATGCCATTCTTCAAGGTCATCTGGGACATGGGGCACCCGGCGCATGCTCCCTGCAAGCGGACCCGGACCACATTGTCCTCTGTAACCTCCACCAGCTCCACATTGCCCCCGTCAGCCTGAAGCTGGGGGCGGATGGTTTCCAATATCGATTCCACACGTTCTTTCATGGTCTGCTCCGTAGTGTCTGGCAGGGTTGTGCCCTGTTTGGATGAAAATGTTGTCATTCGTAAACGAGTCTGGGAACGAAGAAGCTCTCATCAATTCAGACCACCCCTTCAGGCAGGACCCTCCAGCCCCAAAGCGGCCATGGCCTTTTCCGGGGGCCGGCGTTCCGGCACATGGACATGGGCAATGCTCCCTTCGTTCCATTCCTTGGATACGTACAGCCCACAATAGCAGCTGCCGTACTCCTCGACGTCCTGAGCGGCATACACGCAAGGACAGATGATGTCTTTATCTTTTTCATATTCGCCTGAGGCCAGTCGACAAGGGCAAGCAGTGTACCCATAGCGGTCCTTGTTCACCACCAGGCTCTCCAGCAGAGGCCAGACCATGTCCTGATCTTTGTTGAAATACAGGCCCTTTTTTTCCATCAGGGGCTTGAGTTTGGCGTACAGGTCTTCCACCCGGCTCATAACTGCTCCAGGGCGTCTTCAATCTCATCCTTCTTGAATCCGACAATGCATGTGTCCCCCACCAGCAGGGTGGGGAAGGACAGATTGGGATTATGCTTCTTCACCTCTTCAATGGCCTCCTGCCGTTCCTCGCCGCTGAGCCGGTCCACATAGGTGCAGTCGTAGTCCACGTCCTTTTCATCCAGAAATTTCTTGGCATTCTTGCAGTGCACACATGTGCTCAGGGCATAGAGCTTCACATCCTTGTCCATAGATCCTCCTCTGAAATTTTCCGGACGGCATTTTGGGGCATATTGATTGAGTTTAGTGTCTGTGGAATCATTGTCAAGGAGACAGGAGGCGGGACTCGATCTCCTTCTGGACCTGGGCATAGACCTCGTCTTCTGTCCCGGCGCCGTTGACCACCACGATACGCTCCCTGTCCCTGGAGGCCAGCTCCAAGTAGCCCTCCCGAATCCGGGAATGGAAGGCCAGGGATTCGGCCTCGAAACGCCCCTCGCTCTGATCCGTGCCCTGCTCTCCGTTCCTGGACCTGGCCCGCTGCAGGCCGGTCTCCGGCGAAAGATCCAGAACCAGGGTCAGATCCGGAGTGACCCGGTCCACCGCCAGCTCATTCAGCCCCTGCACCATGTGCAGGTCAAGCCCCCGCCCGAACCCCTGGTAGACCAGGGTCGAATCGGCAAACCTATCCACCAGGACCACACTTCCGGCTTCCAGGCCCGGCTTGATGATCTCATGCACGTGCTGGGCACGATCGGCCAGGTACAGGAAAAGCTCCGTCCTGGAGCAGAGGTGGTTGTTCTGGGCATCCAGAAGGAGGCTGCGCAGGGTGCGACCCACTGCGGTCCCCCCGGGCTCCCTGGAGAGGAGGACAGAACGGCCCATGCTCTGGAGCCATTCGCGGACCCGCACGGCCTGGGTGCTTTTCCCGCAGCCCTCTATTCCTTCAAAGGTAATAAGCATTGTTTGGCATTCCGTGTTTTGGACTTGCGTTCCGGCTGCAGCAAATCGTATGTTTTTTTCGGCCGATAGACCATGCGCTCCAGAGAGGGCTGATAGGCTGACCAGCCCTGGGCACCGGGGGCGATACCGGTGAGTGCCTGATCCAGAGTGTTCATCTTGGCATCCAGGTTGTCCATGAAGTGAAGGACAAATGCCTCCTGGGTCTTCGGCCGACGCGGGGAGCCGTAGCTGTACTCTCCGTGATGGCTGAGCAGCAGGTGTTCCAGATGCAGGCTTAAGTCCGGATCCAGATCCTGCACCCGGGCGACAAAAGGCATGACCCGGTCCACTCCCAGGGTAATGTGTCCCACCAGGCGACCAGCGTCAGTGTAGTCCCGGCTGATGCCCCCGTCCAGCTCCCAGGCCTTGCCCATATCGTGGAGCACTGCGGCCACCAGGAGGATCTCCCGGTCCAGGTCGGGATACAGCTCGCAGACCGCCAGGCAGAGGCGCACAACCTGCAGGGTATGCTCCACCAGGCCGCCCCGATAGGCATGATGGATATTTTTGGCCCCCGGGGCATTCACCAGGCACTCGCGCATGGCAGCATCGCTGAGCACGGCTTTGAGCAGCTTCCGCCACGGCGGGTAGCGCAGGTGCTCCCGGCACAGGCCTTCTATCTCGGAGAGGATCTGTTCCGGAGGACGAGAGCTGCTGGGAATGAAGTCGGCCCAGTCCCCGACCTCCTGGGGATCCACGACCTCCAGCTTCTGGACCACCAGTTGCGGCTGATCCCTGAAGGACCGGACCTGACCCTGAATGCGGACCACCTGCTCCGGCAGGAGCTGGGCATAGGCATTGCTCTGGGGGGACCAGATCTTGGCATTCAGCCGCCCGGTCTTGTCCTGGAGGGTAAGGTCCCAGAACGGACCGTTCTTGGACTGGCTCAGCTTGGCCTGGACAATGACGAAGACCTCGTATACCTCTTGGCCTTCAGTAACATCGTGGATAAAAACAGTTTTGGAAAGCATACACATCCTGCACGGGTGGTTGTGTCCATACGCAGCACAAGGGAGAAAACCATGAATATTCTGCTGACCAATGACGATGGGATCTGGGCCCCGGGACTGCGGGCCTTGCATCAGGTCCTGACCGCCGCCGGGCATCAGGTGACTGTTGTTGCTCCCCTGACCGAGCAGTCCGCTGTGGGACACGCAGTGACCCTGAGCTCCCCCCTGAGGATAAAGAAGGTCAACGACGGACCGTTTCTGGGATTCGGCGTTTCCGGATCTCCGGTGGACTGCGTGAAAATCGCCCTGGGCACCGTGTACAACCTGCGGCCGGACCTGCTCATCTCCGGGATCAACAACGGGGCCAACGTGGGGGTGGACATCCTGTATTCCGGGACGGTGGCTGCGGCGACCGAGGCGGCCCTGGTCGGCATCCCGGCGCTCGCAGTCTCCATAGACGACTTTAATCCCCAGGATCTGGTCCCTCAGGCCGAATACGTCCAGGATTTTCTGTCCAAAATCAGCTGGGCTTCCCTTCCGTCCCGCCGGGTATTGAACCTGAACTTTCCCTGCCTGCCCATGTCCGAATGCAAAAGCCTGCGCCTGTGCCCCCAGACCCGGGCCGTGTACGAAGACTGGTACGACGAACGGACCGACCCTCGGGGTCGCCGCTACTACTGGCTGTGCGGAGAGATCCTGCCTCAGAACCTGGAGCCGGATACCGACCGCACCCTCCTGACCCAGGGCTATATCACCCTGACCCCGCTGACCTTTGACTTCACCGACCGCGAGCTCATGCAGGCCCTGACCTCCACAATGGGCGGCGGCCGGTAGCCGGGATAGCTGCCCCTGGCAACGCCAGCCTAACAGGCTGGCCAGGTATCAGGCAGAGCCCTTGCACTGGGCACCTGCTTCTTTGTATGCCTGGTTAGCGTGCAGCGTGCACCCCCTGTAGGCAGGTATACACAAGGCAATAGATTCTTCAGTCCCTACCCTCCTTCAGAATGACACGAGAGGGCCATCAGAACCATCCGGGGACCACCATTCTTCTGTTTGTCATTCTGAGCGAGTGTGGGACTCGCCAAGGTCCCTCTCCGTCATTGCCCGGCCCGGAGACCCTATGCATATACCGGGATGAATCTCCCCGGGCAATCCAGGGGAAGGCATGCTATCTGCCCTGGATCTTCGCTCAGGTGAGTCCTAAACGCCGCACAATCTCTTCGGCCGCCCGGGCTGCGAAATCCTGCGCCGACAGGTGGGCCGTGTCCTGTTCCGAAAGAACGGGCTGGGGCTGATTGCGCAGTTCATCCCTGGGGTGGACCCCGTACTCCGGCGGGAACCGGTCCTGAAAGTACATCTCCTGGAATCCCATGAACTTCAAGCTGTGGGCGGTGGCATCCAGGATGGCCGTTTCCTTGTGCTCCAGGAGCCCAAGCTCCTTGGCCCGGAGCAGTCCGGCCATGCACTCTCCGCCCTGGGTGCATGCGATATGCCCATGCCGATTGGCCAGGAGCATGCCCTCCATTATGGCTTCTTCCGTCACCTGAATCACATTGAAGCTGCCCTCTCCTCCGGTCTTTTCGTATTCCTGGACCAAGGCCGCCACCCGGGGGAAGGATACCGGATTGCCGATCATGGCTGCTTGGGCCACACTCGGGGAGACAGAGACCGGGGCATAGGACCGCTGTCCCTGCGGCTGGCTGTAGTAACGATACACCGGATCCGCATGGCTGGACTGGACACCAAAGATGCGGGGAAGACCGGAGATGATCCCCAGGCGGTGGAGCTTGATGAATCCGGCCATGATTGCGGAGATGTTCCCTGCATTGCCGATGGGCACAAACAAAGCCTTGCCGGAGACATCCCAGTCGTACCACTGAGCGACCTCAAAGGCGTAGGACTCCTGGCCCAGGATCCGCCAGCTGTTTTTGGAGTTTAAAAGCGCGATCCGGTAATGGTCGGCCAAATACTCCACAACCCGCATACAGTCGTCAAACACCCCGGGAAGCTCCAGAACCACGGCCCCGCTTCCCAGGGGCTGTCCCAGCTGCTGTGGAGTGACCCGTCCCTGGGGCAGAAGAACCACCGAGGTCACCGGCGGACCGACATAGGCAGCGTACATGGCTGCTGCAGCCGAGGTATCGCCGGTGGAGGCGCAGACCGTGAGCACCTGGTCCCAGGAATGCTTTCGGGCCATGGCTTTGATTGCGCTTAAGGCGCAGGCCATGCCCCGGTCCTTGAACGATGCGCTGGGATTCTGCCCGTCGTTCTTGTAGGCCAGGGGCTGGCCGGCCACCGCCTGTAGCCCGGAGTTGGCGTTCACTATCGGGGTGTTTCCCTCTCCCAGCCAGACAATATCATCCACTTCCAGAATGGGACTGATCAGCTCGTAGAAGCGAAATATCCCCCGCAGGGCCGGATGCTTGCTCATGGCCCGGCGGTCGAATATCTCCCGCCAGCGTTGGCCTGGAGTCTCCAGCAACCGGGGGAAGCAAAGATCCTGCAAAAGAAAGACGCCGCTGCATTCCGGGCACGTGTAGTAGAGCTCCTGGCCGGAATATCTGGCCCCGCACTGCTGGCAGACGTACTCCATCTCTCCCCGATAGGAAGGAAATGTATCCCGATCAGTGTGCATCATATCGATCCTGTAGTAGTGGTGAGAGGGCGTTCGTCCCTCCGCGCGGACCCGCCGGATCCAGGCCGCATTTTCCAGTTATTCCAACTTCCACTGACCACTGGCTACCGGCTTCTATCCTCTGTCTTCTGTCCTCTGTCTTCTATCCCGGCCATACTCTGGGGATGCTCCAGGTTATCATGACCATGCCCAGGGCGGCCTTGGCCACAAATCCGAGCACCTTGCCCAGCATGGCGCCCTTGGAGGCCCTGATCGCCTCCGCCCAGGACCGTCCGGCTGCCAGCTCAACCCCAAGACTGCCGGCAAACGCGCCGATCAAGGCACCCAGAATGGACCCCAGGCCCAAAAAGAACGGCGCACCAAGCACAGCTCCGGCAATAGCTCCGATCAACGCCCCCCAGCTGCCCCGGTTGCTCCCTCCGTACCTTCGTGACCCGAACATCTGGCTCAAGAACTCAATGAGCTCGGCCACCCCGGCCAGGGCGATCAGCCCTATGAAAAACCACCAGCCTCCAGGCATTTCCGGATACGCCCACTTCCACAAAGCCAAGAGGCCGATATTGATCCAGTTGGCCGGAAGACTGAAGAAGTTGAGGGCCCAGATAAGAAACAGGAGAAGAAGAAAAAAGCCAGACAAGATTTCCAGCACAGCACATCACCTGCCGCAGAAGTTTCAAGGTTTCAGGAAGAAATCACTCCTGGCAAGGCCTTTTTCGACTGCCGCACGAAGGGGCTCGAGCCCTTGGATTATTCCCGGGGCTCTCTAGCCCTCCCTGCGATCTATGACCCGCTCGGCCTTGCCCTGGCTGCGGGGCAGACTGTTGTGCTCCACCAGATCCACCTTGGGAGTGATGAGCAGCTCCTCGCGCATGGCCCTGGTTATCCGCTGCCGCAAGGCCTGCAGGACGCGCATATCCTCTACGAACGCCTCGTCCTTGATCTCCGCCTTGATCCGCATCTGGTCCATATAGTCTTCTCTTTCCAGAATGATCTGGTAGTTCTGGCCCACTTCCTCTATGCCCATGAGCACCCGCTCCACCTGCATGGGATAGATATTCACCCCTTTGATGATGATCATGTCGTCCGCCCGGCCCAGGATCCGGTCGATGCGCCGGTGCGCACGTCCGCACGGACATTCGCCGGGCAAAAACCGGGTCAGATCCCTGGTCCGGTACCGGAGCAGGGGCATGCCTTCCCGGGTCAGGGTGGTGATCACCAGCTCCCCGATCTCCCCTTCGGCCACCGGCTCCAGGGTCTGGGGGTCCAGAACCTCAGGGAGATAGGCATCTTCCCAGATATGCATCCCCTTTTGAGCCGGACACTCAAAGGCAACCCCGGGGCCGTTCATCTCGGACAATCCATAGGAGTTATAGGCCTTGACCCCATACACGTCCTCGATCCTGGCCCGGATCTCCTCCGTGTGCGGCTCAGCCCCGATCAAGGCCACGCGCAGGGGCAGGGACCGGGGATCGATGCCCTGATCCTGGAAGACTGCGGCCAGATGCAGGGCATAGGAAGGAATAATATGGATTGCCGTGACCTGGAAATCCGTGAGCAGCTTTATCTGCCGCCTGCTGTTCCCGGCTCCGGAGGGTATGGTCAGACATCCCAGGCGTTCGGCACCGTAGTGAATGCCCAGGCCGCCGGTGAACAGCCCGTACCCGCTGAGGTTCTGAAACACATCCCCGGGGCGCATGCCCACCATATGCATGCATCTGGCAACCAGGTCGGCCCAGGTGTTCACGTCATTTCGGGTGTAGAGAATGGCTGTCGGGCTCCCGGTGGTCCCGGAGGAAGCATGCAGGCGGACCAGGGAGGACAGGGGCTCGGTCAGAAATCCGTAGGGATAGCCCGCCCGCAGATCGTCCTTGGTGGTCAGGGGCAGATCCCGGATCTGCTCCGGACTGCTCACAGTCCACTCCGGAAAGATCCTGTCCTGATAAAACGGGGACCTGCGCGCCCGCTTCAGGACGGTCTGCAGCCGGTCGGCCTGCACGGACTGCAGCTCTTCCCGGCTCAGGGTTTCTTCTGGATGAAAAACAACCGCGGATTGGGATTGATTGAACATGGATACTACCTGATCTTTCTGTAGCCTGTTGTATGAAAATAATGCTCTAAGGTCTTGTTTTTACAGGATGTGTTATTTTCATGCTTCGTTGTGCCTGCGCTTTGGCAGGCATGTGGGTTTGTA